>CAHJXF010000088.1 GCA_903644065.1 Betaproteobacteria bacterium | reverse complement strand
CCGTAGGTCTGCGGCTCGGGCGGCGCGTTCGGATCGATCAGGCCGTCCACCACTTCGTCGATGCGCATCTCGTCGAGCTTCACCTTGCCCGCCATGCCGAGGATCTCGGCGATGGTGGTGGGGCAGGCCGCGATCGACATGACCATGTGCTTCAGGCCGTCCTCGATGCGCTTGGCGATCTCGATCTCGCCTTCACGGGTCAGCAGCTCGACCGAGCCCATCTCGCGCATGTACATGCGCACCGGGTCGGTGGTGCGACCGAACTCGGAGTCGACCGTCGACAGCGCCGCTTCGGCCTCTTCCTCGGCGTCGTCGTCGCTGGTGGCGACGGGCGCGTTGTCGTTGATCAGCAGTGTCTCGGCATCGGGCGCCTGGTCGTAGACCGCGATGCCCATGTCGTTGAACGTGCCGATGATCCCTTCGATCGCTTCGGCGTCGACCACGTCGTCGGGGAGGTGGTCGTTGATCTCCGCATAGGTCAGGAAGCCGCGCTCCTTGCCGAGCTTGATCAGCGTCTTCAGCTTGGTGCGACGCGCCTCGAGCTCCTCTTCGGTGCCCGGTTGGCGCGCGGCGAGCGCCTCGCGCAGAAACGCCTTTTCCTTGGCCTTGCGCTCGCGAGCCTTCAGCTTCTCGTTGGGGGCCGATACCTTGACCGCCGGCTTGACCGGCGCCGTCCCGTTCGTTCCGGCGCCATTGGCGCCGTTGCTTCCGCCCGCGCCATCGGCGCCGTTCGTCTTCGCGCCGCCTTCGGCCACCGGATCCACCGGACCACCGTCCTTGACAGGCGGCACCGACTTGAGCGCGACGCGCCCGTTCGCCACCGGCGCCGGGGTCACGGACGCCGCGCGCGTCATCGCGCGGGGCGCCGCAACGACCGACGATGCGCTCTTGGCAACAGGGGAAGTCTTTTTCGAAGGCTGCGACATAAGGTTCCTGAACGGTTTTCTACACGCTGACGGCGAGGCGACCTCGCAGGACGACAGGCATTCCACATGGGGTCGCGTCGCCGCGTTTCCACCGACCTGCGAGACGAAAGCGAGGGTTGAACGGGGCCACGCACGCCCGTGTCGCGGGCCGATGCGGTCCTCGCTGTCGTCCAGGCGTTCTCGCTGGCCGAGCGGTCGACGGACCCGAAGGAACGACGAGATTCGCCCGGTTCGAAGGTTCCTGAAGGACGTTTCGAGGCGGCCGGTCCGAGAGCCGGCAAACCGCGCATGTTAACAGGCCGTCCCTGGTAAATCCAGCCTTCGAGCGTCGCACCGCGTCGCACGGCTCAGCTTCGCCGCAGGTGGTTCCGCTCGTCGACCAGCCGGCGATAGGCCTCGATCGTCTCCGCCTCGTGCAGACCGGTCGCCGACAGCCGCGCCAGTTCCAGACCGATCGCCTGCTCGCGCATGCGTCGGATCGCGTCGTGCAGCTCGCTGGCCCGCAGCGCCTGTTGCTCGCCGGCCCGCGTCGCGCGCTCCGCCTCGGCGGCCGCATCGTCGTCCGCAGGCCGCATCAGCAGATCGCGCTTGTTCTCGTCGACCGCCAGGATGTTCTGCATCAGCGACTCGTAGATCTCCCGGTTGGGCGACTCGCGCAGCGCATCCGACATCGCGATGAAGTCGACCTCGCGGCCTTGCGCCTTGGCCACCGCGATCGTCTCGACGATCAGGTCGCGCGCTTCGCCGGCCGCCTCGTCGAGCGTCGCCAGGTCGGAGGCGGTCAGCGCGTGGGCGTGGACCGGGTCCATGATCAACGCGACCAGCACGCGCTGCACGAGCCCCTGCGGCGGCTTGCGCTCGATGCGCCGCGGCCGTGCCTGGCGGGTGGGCGTCGCCTGCGCGATCTGGAACGACTCGAGGATCTCTTCGACCGCCGCGCCGGTGGTCGCCGCGAGCGCCCGCACCAGCTGCATGCGCAACGCGCCGATCGGCAGCGCCTTGACCAGCGGTCGCGCGTCGAACAACGCCTTCGCCCGGCCTTCTGCGGTCCGCAGGTCGTTGCTGCGCGCCACTTCGCGCAGGATGTAGCCGGACAGCGGCAGCGCCGCCTTGACCGCACCGAGGAAGCCGTCGCGACCGTGCTCGCGAACGTAGCTGTCGGGGTCGTGCTCCGCCGGCAGGAACAGGAACGACAGCGTCTTGTCGTCGCTCGCGAACGGCAACGACGCCTCGAGCGCGCGCCAGGCCGCCTTCTGTCCTGCCGCGTCGCCGTCGAAGCTGAACGTCACGCGATCGGTCTGGCGCAGCAGCTTCTGCACGTGGTTCGGCGTGCACGCGGTGCCGAGCGTCGCGACCGCGTTGGCGATGCCGAGCTGGGCCAGCGCGACGACGTCCATGTAGCCCTCGACGACCAGCGCGAACCCCGCTTCGCGGATCGACTGGCGCGCCTCGAACAACCCGTAGAGCTCCTGGCCCTTCTGGAATACCGCGGTCTCCGGCGAGTTCAGGTACTTCGGCTCGCCGTCGTCGATGATGCGGCCGCCGAAGCCGATCACCCGCCCGCGCGTGTTGCGGATCGGGAACATGACGCGGTCGCGGAAACGGTCGTAGACCCGCGCACTGTCGGGAATCTCGCCGCCGTCGAAGACTTCCCCGTCCTGCTTGACGACGACCAGTCCCGCATCGTCGAGCACCGGACTGCGGTAGTCCTCGAACGCGCCCTGCAGTCCGTTCCAGCCGTCGGGCGCGTAGCCGAGGCCGAAGCGGCCGGCGACTTCGCCGGTCAGGCCGCGCTGCTTCAGATAGCCGATGGCGCGCTGCGAGCCGCGCAGCGCGTTGCGATAGAAGGTGGCGGCCACCTCGAGCGCGTCGACGATCACCGAGGCGCGCGAGCGCGACGCGTCGAACGCTTCGGCGCCCGAACCGCCGTCGGACCCGCCCGCGCCGTCCGACTGCCGCGTGTCGGGCACCGTCATGCCGACCGACTGCGCCAGGTCGCGAACCGCTTCAGGAAACGCGTAGCCGCTGTATTCGACGAGGAAGGTCAACGCCGTGCCGTGCGCGCCGCAACCGAAGCAGTGATAGAACTGCTTGGTCGGGCTGACCGAGAACGACGGCGACTTCTCGTTGTGGAACGGGCAGAGGCCCATAAAGTTGGCGCCGCCCTTCCGCAACTTGACGTGCCGACCGACGACCTCGACCACGTCGACCCGCTGCAGCAGGTCGTCGATGAACGACTGCGGGATCAACGGACGCGCCTCGCCCCGGCGAGCGACCGGACGGGAGCGGCGGTCGCCCCGGTCGCGCCGATCACGCGGCCAGCGCCGCCTTCACCAGCGCCGAGACGCGCGTCATGTCCGCGCGACCGGCCAGGCGCGGCTTGAGCTCGGCCATCACCTTGCCCATCGCTTGCGGACCGCTCGCACCGAGGGCGGCGATGGTCGACGCGATCTCTGCGGCGATCTCGTCGTCGCGGAGCGCCCGCGGCAGGTAGGCCGACAGGATGGCGATCTCGGCCTGCTCCTTGTCGACCAGGTCGGGCCGCGCGGCCTTCTCGAACGCCGCGACCGAGTCGCGCCGCTGCTTGACCAGCTTGTCGACGATGGCCAGCACGTCGGCATCGGTCAGGACCACGCGCTCGTCGACCTCTTTCTGCTTTAGCGCCGCGGTCAGCATGCGGATGGTGGTCAGGCGCGGCGCGTCTTTCGCGCGCATCGCGTTCTTCATGTCTTCGGTGATCTGCTGCTGGAGCGTCATGGCGCGTCTCCGAGAGGGTCGCGGCGCGCCGACACCCGTTCGTGTCGTCGACCGCCAATACGACGAGCCCGCCGCGGCCAGAAGCCGGAGCGGGCTCGAAATGCCATGCCGGAAGAGACGCCTCGCGGACCGTGCGGCCCGCGACGATCAATACATCTTCTTCGGGAGCTGCTGGCTGCGGAGGCGCTTGTAATGACGCTTCACCGCGGCGGCGAGCTTTCGCTTCCGCTCGGCGGTGGGCTTCTCGTAAAACTCGCGGGCGCGCAGTTCGGTGAGGAGGCCGGTCTTTTCGATCGTGCGCTTGAAGCGGCGCAGAGCGACTTCGAAAGGCTCGTTTTCCTTGAGGCGGACAGTCGGCATTGAATGGTCGGTGGACGTGGAGATGAATGCGTGACCCGACGAACGACCCGGGTCCAAAAGCGAAGCCCGCGATTCTAGCGGACTTTCGAGCGAAAAGAAATGGTGGGCGGTTCGCGGCGTCACACCGCCTGGCCGGCGACGAAGCCCGACGACCAGGCCCACTGGAAGTTGTAGCCGCCCAGCCAGCCGGTCACGTCGACCGCTTCGCCGATGAAGTGGAGGCCGGGCATGCGCGCCGCCTCGAGCGTGCGTTGCGACAGCTCCGCCGTGTCCACGCCACCGGCCGTGACCTCGGCCTTGCGGAAACCCTCGGTGCCGTCGGGCCGGACGCGCCAGCCGCCGAGGCCGTCGGCGAGTCGGGCGAGCGTCGCGTCGGGCAGCTCCGCGATGCGCCGGTCGTCGATGCGCTGCGCCTGCTGCCAGCGCGCGGCGAGGCGCTTCGGCAGATGGGCCGCGAGCGCCTGTCCCAAGTTCAGGCGCGACGCGTCCTTGCCGCCGAGCAGCACGCGGCCGAGGTCGACGTCGGGCACGAGATCGATGTCGAGGGTGCCGCCGGGCTTCCAGTAGGTCGAGATCTGCAGCACCGCCGGCCCCGACAGGCCGCGATGCGTGAACAGCAGGTCCTCGCGGAAACGCGTGGAGCCGTCCGCCGAGTCGCAGCCGATGTCGACCTCGAGCGCGACGCCGCTCAGGTCGACGAACGGAGCCCACGCGTCGGCGGCGAAGGTCAGCGGCACCAGCGCGGGCCGCGGCTCGATCACCTTGATGCCGAAGCGCTTCGCGGTACGAAACGCGAAGTCGGTCGCGCCGATCTTGGGAATCGACAGGCCGCCGGTCGCGACGACGACGCGCTTCGCGCTCAGCGTCCCGGCTTCGGTGTCGATGCGAAAGCCGTCGCCCGGCTGGGGTTGCAGGTCGACGATGCGCACCGGTCGGCGCCACTGCACGCGGCCGGCGTCGCACTCGGCGACCAGCATCGCGATGATCGCTTCGCTCGACCCGTCGCAGAACAGCTGGCCGCGGTGCTTCTCGTGGAAGCCGATGCGATAACGCATCACGAGGTCGATGAAGTCCTGCGACGTGTAGCGCTGCAACGCGGAGCGCGCGAAATGCGGATTGCCCGACTGGAATTGCGACGGGCCGACCTCGCGATTGGTGAAGTTGCAGCGGCCGCCGCCGGAGATGCGGATCTTCTCGGCCAGCTTCGCCGCGTGGTCGATGACGACGACCGAGCGGCCGCGCTGCCCCGCCACCGCCGCGCACATCAGGCCGGCCGCGCCGGCGCCGATCACCGCGACGTCGAAACGCTCGGCCATTCAGCGCGGTGCGTGGACCGTCGACGATCCGGTCATCGGTCGAGCCGCTCGCGGCAGTAGCCGTCGATGAAGCGCTGCAGTTCGAAGGCGTCGGGTCGCCACGGCGACGGCAGCAACCGGTCTGCGGGCAGGTAGAGGTAGGTCCCTCCCTCGCGCGCGACGCCGTCGGCGCAAGACACTGCGACGGTCGCCCGCCGATAGTCGTCGCCTTCGAAGCGATCGAGCCGCGCGAGGTCGGCCTCGTCGACATCGAGGTACAGGATGCCGTCGACCGTCGCGTCCGGCCGGACCACCATGCCGGGATAGAGCTCGTCGCGGATCGCGAAGCGGGCGTGTCCGGCGAGCGTGGCGCGCACGCCGGCGTAGCGGCCGGCGACCACCAGCGACCACACGTCGGGGAACATCAACGATCCGTACGTGAAGACATGGCTCATGCCGCCGTCGCTCCGTGCGTGACGTGCCAGCAGCGATGGATGCGCCGGTCGCGGAAGTCCTCGGGTACCGTTCTCGCGCTGATCTCGTCGAAGCGCGCTTTCTGCTGGACCAGCGGGTCGAGCTCGAAGCTGCGCAGGTTGGTCGAGAAAAACAGTTCGCCGGCGGGCGACAGCAGCTGCAGGCACTGACGGATCAACCACGGATGGTCGCGCTGCACGTCGAGCACGCCCTGCATCGCCTTCGAGTTCGAGAAGGTCGGCGGGTCGAGCACGATCAGGTCC
Organism: Betaproteobacteria bacterium; assembly: GCA_903644065.1. Taxonomy (GTDB): domain Bacteria; phylum Pseudomonadota; class Gammaproteobacteria; order Burkholderiales; family Burkholderiaceae_D; genus CAHJXF01. Next base: position 5,207 of record CAHJXF010000088.1, on the reverse strand, counting down.
ACGCCGTCGCGATCGCCGGCCTCGAACGCGGCCACCGCGTCGCGCAGCCACGCGAATACGTCGGCGCGCACGATGCGATGGCGCGACGAGTCGATCGCGTTCAGCCGCAGGTTGCGCTCGGCCCAGTTCGAATACGTGTTGGACAGGTCGACGCTCTCGGACGAGACCGCGCCGCCGCATGCCGCATGAACCGTGAAGCTCGACGTGTACGAGAACAGGTTGAGGAAGCGGCGACCCCGTGCGCGTTCGCCGACCAGCGCGCGGGTCGGCCGATGGTCGAGGAACAGGCCGGTGTCGAGGTAGCCGTGCAGGTTGACGATGAAGCGATGACCGCCTTCGCGGACGACCAGGTCGTCCTCGTCGAGGCCGCTGGCTTCGTGCTGCAGCGTCTTGTCGCCGCCCACCCGCTGCCGCGCGCGATGCTTGATCGCGACGCGGTCGCCGGTCACCGCGAAGGTCTCGGCCGCGACCTCGACGAGATGATCGACCCACTCGCGGTGCTCGGCCTCGTCCTGTCGCCAGCCGGTGTCGACTTCCTGGAACTGCAGGTGCGTGCCGTCGCCCTCGGTCTCGAAGCAGTCGACGATGACCGGGAACTCGGGCACGTCGCGGTCGTAGACCCGGTAGGCATGCACGTCGCCGCGACGCGCCCACTTTCGCAGGTGGCGCACGTTCTTGACGAGACGGTTGTGGAAGTGCGCGAGATCGGTCACCTCGCGATTGTACGAGGCGTACCTTGCCGATCGTCGGGCCCTCAGCCCATGTGCAGGCCGCCGTTCAACGAGAAGTCGGCGCCGGTCGCGTAGCCGCCCTCGTCGGACGACAGCCACGCGACGATCGAGCCGATCTCCTCGGGCAGGCCGAGGCGCTTGACCGGGATGCCGGACACGATCTTGTCGAGCACGTCCGGGCGGATGGCGCGGACCATGTCGGTGCCCACGTAGCCCGGCGAGACCGTGTTGACCGTGACGCCCTTGGCCGCGACTTCCTGTGCGAGCGCCATCGTGAAGCCGTGGATGCCGGCTTTCGCGGTCGAGTAGTTGGTCTGTCCGAACTGGCCCTTCTGGCCGTTGATCGAGCTGATGTTGACGATACGCCCGAAGCCGCGGTCGACCATGTCCTCGATCACCTGCTTGGTCACGTTGAACAGCGAGTTGAGGTTGGTCTCGATCACCGCGTGCCAGTCGTCGTAGCTCATCTTGCGGAACATGCCGTCGCGCGTGATGCCGGCGTTGTTGACGAGAATGTCCACCGGCCCGTGGTCGGCCTTGACCTTCTGCAACGCGGCGACCGTCGAATCCCAGTCGCCCACGTTGCCCACCGACGCGTGGAAGCGGTAGCCGAGCGCCTCCTGCTCGCCGAGCCACTTCGTGAAGTCGCGGCTCGGGCCGCAGCCCGCGATCACCGTATAGCCCTCCTTGCCGAGCCGCTGGCAGATCGAGGTGCCGATGCCCCCCATGCCGCCCGTCACGTACGCGATGCGTTGTGTCATGTCCGTCTCCGCTTATGGTTGTTCGATCGGGTCCGTCTGCTGCCGAGTGCTGCCGCCTGCCGTCTCCCGCATGCTCCGTCGGCTACGTGCGCTCCACGCACAAGGCCACGCCCATGCCGCCCCCGATGCAGAGCGAGGCCAGCCCCTTTTTAGCGTCGCGGCGCCGCATCTCGTACAGCAGCGAGACGAGGATGCGGCAGCCCGACGCGCCGATCGGATGGCCGATGGCGATCGCGCCGCCGTTGACGTTGATCTTCGCCGTGTCCCAGCCCATCTGCTGGTTGACCGCGCAGGCCTGGGCGGCGAACGCTTCGTTGACCTCCATCAGGTCGAGCTGATCGGCGCTCCAGCCGGCTCGCGCGAGCGCGCGCTTCGACGCGCTGACCGGGCCCATCCCCATCACCCGCGGCTCGAGCCCGGTGGTGGCGAACGACACGATCCGCGCCAGCGGTGCGAGGCCGTGTTCCTGCGCCTTCGCCGCGCTCATGACGATCACGGCCGCAGCGCCGTCGTTCAGGCCCGACGCGTTGGCCGCGGTGACGGTGCCGTCCTTGGAGAACGCCGGCCGCAAGCCGGCGAGCGCCTCGACCCTGACGCCGTGGCGCACGAACTCGTCCGTGTCGAACGGCACCGCATCGCCCTTCTTCTGCACCAGCGCGAACGGCAGGATCTCGTCGGTGAAGCGCCCCGCCTTTTGCGCGGCCTCGGCCTTGTTCTGCGACGCGACGGCGAACTCGTCCTGCATCTCGCGGCTGATCGCGTAGTCCTTCGCGACATTCTCGGCGGTGGCGCCCATGTGGTACTGGTTGTACACGTCCCACAGGCCGTCGACGATCATGCTGTCGACCAGCTTCGCGTCGCCCATGCGGAAGCCGTCGCGCGAGCCGGGCAGCACGTGCGGCGCGGCCGTCATGTTCTCCTGGCCGCCCGCGACCACGATCTCCGAGTCGCCGTGCGCGATGGCCTGCGCCGCCAGCATCACCGCCTTCAGGCCCGAGCCGCACACGACGTTGATGGTCATCGCCGGCACGGCGACCGGGATGCCGGCCTTGATCAGCGCCTGGCGTGCGGGGTTCTGCCCCGAGCCGGCCGTGAGCACTTGGCCCATGATCACTTCCGACACCCGGTCGGGCGCAAGGCCCGCCCGCTCGAGGACGCCGCGGATCACGTGGGCGCCCAGCTCCGGCGCCGCGATCTTGCCGAGCGAGCCGCCGAACTTGCCGACCGCCGTGCGACCGGCCGCGACGATGACGATGTCGTCCATGGTGTTCCCCGAATTGTGGTGGTGAGGGTGCGGAACGTTCGGGTCGTCAGGTCGCGCGGACGGCGACATAGCGACCGGGCGCCGGCTCGATGGGCCGATGACGCGCGTTGCCGTAGTCCCGGGGCGCCTTGACCTTCTTGCCGGCATGGCTCGCCAGCCAGCCGTGCCACTCGGTCCACCAGCTGCCGGGCACCTCGGTGGCCGACGCCAGCCACGCGTCTGCGTCGGCCGGGAAGCGGCCGCGCGGCGGCGTGAAGGTCCAGTGGCTGCGCTTCTTCTTCGCCGGCGGATTGACGACGCCGGCGATGTGTCCGGACGCGCCGAGCACGAAGCGCTTCGGTCCCTGGAGGAGTTGCGTGCTGGCGTAGGCAGCGGGCCACGGCACGATGTGGTCGTCGCGCGAGCCGTAGAGGAACACCGGGGACTCGATCCTGCCCAGGTCGACGGGCACCCCGCCGACCGTCGTCTCGCCCGGCTTCATCAACTTGTTCTCGAGATACGTGTTGCGCAGGTACCAGGCGAAGTACGGCCCCGGCAGGTTGGTGCTGTCGGCGTTCCAGTACAGCAGGTCGAACGCCGGCGGCGGCTCGCCCTTCAGGTAGCTGCTGACGACGTAGTTCCACACCAGGTCGTTGGGCCGAAGGAACGAGAACGAGGTCGCGAGGTCGCGCGCCGGCATCAGTCCCGTGCCGCCGCCGTCCAGGCCGCCGATCGCGGCTTCGCGTTGCCGCACCGAGGCTTCGTCGATGAACACGTCGAGGATGCCCGTGTCGGAGAAGTCGAGCAGCGTGGTCAGCAGCGTCAGCGAGGCGGCGGGCTGCGCGTCGACGCCGCGCTCGCGCGCAGCCAGCACCGCGAGCGCGGTGGTCAGCATGGTGCCGCCCACGCAGAAGCCCAGCACGTCGATGGTCTTCTGGCGGCCGATCTCGCGCACCACGTCGATGGCGCGGATCACGCCGTCCTCGATGTAGTCGTCCCAGGTCAGCGCCGCCTGCTCGGCCATCGGATTGCGCCACGAGACGAGGAACACCGTGTGCCCCTCGGACACCGCGTTCCTCACCAGCGAATTCTCCGGCTGCAGGTCGAGGATGTAGAACTTGTTGATGCACGGCGGCACGATCAGCAGCGGCTTTTCGAACACGGTGTCGGTCAGCGGCTTGTACTGGATGAGCTGGATGATCTCGTTCTCGAAGACCACCTGTCCTTCGCTCGTCGCGACGTTCCGGCCGATCTCGAAGGCCGATTCGTCGGTCATCGAGATGCGCCCCTTCGCCGCATCGGCGAGGAACAGCGCGAGGCCGGAACGCAGGCTCTCGCCCTTGCTCTCGACCAGCTTGTTCAACGCGTCCGGATTGAAGGCCAGGTAGTTCGACGGAGCCATCGCGTCGACCCACTGCTGGACGGCGAAGCGGATCTTGGCGCGCGACTTCGCGTCGGCATCCACGGCATCGGCGAGACCGTGGACGAAGCGTGCGTTCAGCAGATAGAGATCGGCGAGGAAGGCGTGCGGGCCGGTCCAGGTCGCGTGGCCGAAGCGCTTGTCGGTGCGCTTGGCGGGCCGCCCCTGCGTCCACCCGGACCACAGCGCCGCGACGTCGCGCGTGTAGTCGTTCTGCAATTCGAGGAGCCGCGCGGGATCGACCTGGATCGGCATGCCGCCGACCGACGCGTGCGTGGCGTCGGCCGGTGCCGTCGGGGCACCCTGCGAGGACATCCACTGCAGCGGATCGAGGAGTGCGGCGGGCAACGGCGTCGAACCGGCCGGCCAGGCGAATGGAAAGCCTTGCATCCTGTCTCCCGACTTTCTTGTTTTTGCCGTCGCGACGCGGACGCTCGATGTCGCAGGAGGCGCAGACGCGTGATACAACGTGCGACCGATTCTGCATGGCCGCGACGGCGAGTGTCAAACCGCTTCGACCCTCGATTGCGGAAGCCGTCAACGAAGCCGCCCCATGTATATCGTCGCCATCGCCTGGATGTTCGTCGTGGTCTGCATGGCGGCCGTCGAGGCGTCGACCACGTCGCTGGTCGGTGGGCTGATCACCCTGGTCGGTTACGGTCTGCTGCCGCTCGGGCTGGTGCTGTGGCTGCTCGGCACGCCGCAGCGGCGACGCAATCGGTCGGGGGGCTCGCCGCCGCGCTCCGGCGCCAGCTTCACGCCCGGTCGCCGCGCCGCGAAGGACGTCGACGACGACCGTTGAAGCGACTCACCGCGCGAGCCAGATCAGTGCGGCCATGCGCCCGGTCGTGCCGTCGCGTCGATACGAATAGAAGCGCGCGGCATCGCTCATCGTGCACAGGCCGCTCGCGTGCACGTCGTGCACGCCGGCTGCCGCGAGGCGCAGTCGCGCGAGGGTCGGCAGGTCGGCCAGCCACTTGCCGGTCGCGTGCGGGCGAAAGGTGGCGGCCACCGCGTCCCGCTCGACGGGCGACGCGTCGACTATCAGACGT
>CAHJXF010000087.1 GCA_903644065.1 Betaproteobacteria bacterium | reverse complement strand
GGTCCTCGACCGCGGGATCGGCGGACGCGGACTCGACGTGCGGATCATCTTTCCGCCGCCGAGCGGTTGAGTGGTTTCTTTAAGGGCCGCTTAAGTTTGGCCGCCTAGACTCCGCTCCATTCCCGCGTCGCGCGTGTCCGTACGCCGTCGGCGACGAACCAACTTTCGAAGGAGTTCTCGATGGAACTGAATCGCACGGTCAAGAACCTCGTGCTGGCCGGTGTGCTCGGCGGTGCCGGCTTCGCGCTCGCCAAGTTCGAGACGCCGGTCGTGGAGCCGGCTCGCGCCGCCGCCGAGTCGACGACGATCGCGCCGACGGCGCAGCCGATGGTGCCGACGGCCTCGGCCGCGCAGCAGATCGCGACGCCGCCGGTCGCGTTGCCCAACTTCACCGGCCTCGTCCAGCGCTACGGACCGGCCGTCGTCAACATCACCGTCACGCAACGCGCGTCGAAGAGCGGCTTCTCGTTCCACGGTCGCCAGCCGCAGGGCGATGACGAAGAGGAGAGCGACGACGATCCGCTCAGTCAGTTCTTCCGCAACCTGCCGAACGGGCCGCACGGCGCGGCGCCGCGCGGCAACGCCGGACGCGGCGTCATCCAGCGCGGCCTCGGCTCCGGCTTCATCGTCAGTGCCGACGGCTACATCATGACCAACGCCCACGTGGTCGACGGCGCCACCGACGTGCTGGTCAAGCTGACCGACCGACGCGAATACAAGGCGAAGGTCGTGGGCAGCGACAAGAAGAGCGACATCGCGGTGATCAAGATCGACGCGAAGGACCTGCCGGTCGTCGCGGTGGGCAGCGCCGAGCGCATCAACGTCGGCGAATGGGTGGTGGCGATCGGCTCGCCGTTCGGCTTCGACAACACCGTCACGGCCGGCATCGTGTCGGCGAAGGCGCGCTCGCTGCCGAGCGACAACTTCACGCCGTTCATCCAGACCGACGTGCCGGTCAATCCGGGCAACTCGGGCGGCCCGCTGTTCAACCTGAACGGCGAGGTGGTCGGCATCAACTCGCAGATCTTCTCCGAGTCGGGCGGCTTCCAGGGCATCTCGTTCGCGATCCCGATCGACATCGCGATCAACGTCAAGGACCAGCTGGTCGCGCACGGCAAGGTGACGCGGGCGCGCATCGGCGTCACGATCCAGGACGTCAACCAGCAGCTCGCCAACTCGTTCAACCTGCCGCGGCCGATGGGCGCGCTGGTGTCCGACGTCGAAGCCGACGGTCCGGGCGCGAAGGCCGGCCTCAAGTCGGGCGACGTGATCACGCGCCTCGACGGCCGCGACATCGACCGCTCGGCCGACCTGCCGGCGCGGGTCGCGACGCTGAAGCCGGGCTCCACGACCCACCTTGAGGTCTATCGCAACGGCAAGCCGGTCGACGTCGCGGTGTCGCTCGGCGAGCTGAAGGACACCGTGACGGTCGCGAAGGCCGACACGTCGAACGGCGAGGGTCGCCTCGGCGTCGCGGTGCGGCCGCTGCGGCCCGAGGAAGCCAAGCAGCTGGGCGCGGCGGCCGGCGGCAACGGCCTGGTCGTCGAGGAGTCGGGCGGTGCGGCGGCCGAAGCCGGCATCCAGGCGGGCGACGTGATCCTGTCGTTCAACGGGCAGCCGGTGCAGTCGGTCGATCAGCTGAAGGGATTGATCGCGAAGGCCGGCGGCAACGCCGCGTTGCTGGTGCAGCGCGGCCGCAACCGGTTGTTCGTGCCGGTCGAGCTCGGCTGATCGGAACGGTCGCGACCAGCGCGATCGCCGTCGTTCGACGAAGCGACCCGAACGGCCCGTCGCGACGGGCCGTTCGCTTGTCCGGAAGACGCGACGCGACGGCGCGGCAACTCTTCCTCACGCGCCGACGACCTTCGTGAGGCAATGAAGGTCGCCGGCCGCGTTTGACGCTGTTTCGGGCATCGGCTACTGTCCGGCCTCGATGCATGCAGCGCCGATTTGATGTCGTGCGGTTCGACGATTTCAGCTTGCGGGCGCTGGGGCGGGGCCTCCGGGCGAGCCCACATAAATTCGGCTAAAGCGAGCGATCCGTTTCCGACGCGTTCGACTTTGGATGCTCTTCGTCGGAACCCCTCCGGATCGCGTTCCTTGGATTCAGTCTCGGCCGCAGTACCCGCGGCCTCCCTCCGCGCCGTCCCGCAGCGCTTCGTCTTCGACGAGCCGCTGCCGCTGCAGAGCGGCGCGCGTCTCGCGCGCTACGAGCTCGCGGTCGAGACCTACGGCACGTTGAACGCGGCCCGCTCGAACGCGGTCCTGATCTGCCATGCGCTGAACGCGTCGCACCACGTGGCCGGACGCGCTCGCAACGCCGACGGCTCCGACGACGTCGGCTGGTGGGACAACATGGTCGGCCCCGGCAAGCCGGTCGACACGAATCGCTTCTTCGTCATCGGCGTCAACAACCCCGGCTCGTGCTTCGGCTCCACCGGCCCCGCGTCGATCGATCCGTCGACCGGACGGCCGTACGGCGCCGCGTTCCCGGTCGTGACGGTGGAAGACTGGGTCGACGCGCAGGCCCGCCTCGCCGACGCGCTCGGCATCGAACGCTTCGCGGCCGTGATGGGCGGCTCGCTCGGCGGCATGCAGGCGCTGGCGTGGAGCACGCGCTACCCGGAACGCGTCGCGCACTGCGTGGCGATCGCCTCGTGCGCCAAGCTGTCGGCGCAGAACATCGCGTTCAACGACGTCGCCCGGCAGGCGATCCGCACCGACCCCGACTTCCACGGCGGCGACTTCTACGCGCACGGCGTGGTGCCGAAGAACGGTCTGCGCGTGGCGCGCATGATCGGCCACATCACGTACCTGTCCGACGACGACATGGCCGAGAAATTCGGCCGCACGCTGAAGGCCGACGACCTCGCGTTCGGCTACGAGGCCGAGTTCGAGATCGAGAGCTACCTGCGCTACCAGGGCGACAAGTTCTCCGAGTACTTCGACGCCAACTCGTACCTGCTGATCACGAAGGCGCTCGACTACTTCGACCCGGCCGCGCGTCACGACGGCTCGTTGACGCGCGCCCTCGCCGACGCCCGCGCGAGCTACCTGATCGTCTCGTTCAGCACCGACTGGCGCTTCGCGCCGGAACGCAGCCGCGAGGTCGTCAAGGCGCTGCTCGACAACCGCCACTCGGTGACCTACGCCGAGATCGACGCGCCGCACGGCCACGACGCCTTCCTGCTCGACGACGCGCGTTATCACCGGCTGGTCGCGTCGTACTTCGATCGCGTCCATGCATCGCTCGGCGGTGCGCCGTGACGCGCGGAGCCGTGCGGTGATCGCCGCGAGCCGCGTGCTGCGACCCGAGCTGGCCGCGGTCGCCGAGTGGATCGCGCCGGGGTCGTCGGTCCTCGACCTCGGTTGCGGCGACGGTTCGCTGCTGGCCTGGCTGCAGCGCGAGAAGGGCTGCCGCTGCGTCGGCGTCGAGCTCGACGACGCGAAGCTGCTGGCCTGCGCCCGGCAGGGCGTCGACGTGATCCAGCAGAACCTCGAGGACGGCCTCGCCCTGTTCGGCGACGGCTCGTTCGACACGGTGCTGCAGCTCGAGACGCTGCAGATGGTGGTCCACACCGAGGCCATCCTGCGCGAGCTCGGCCGCGTGGGTCGCGAGAGCGTGGTGAGCTTCCCCAACTTCGCGTTCTGGAGTCATCGCCTGGCCATCCTGCGCGGTCGCATGCCGGTCTCGAAGTCGCTGCCCTACGAGTGGTACGACACGCCGAACCTGCGCTTCTCGACCTTCGACGACTTCCTGCAGCTGGCGCGAAAGAGCGGCTTCACGTTGCGCGACCGCTTCGCGCTCCGCGGCGGCCGCGTGGTGCGCGTGCTGCCGAACCTGTTCGGCGATGTCGCGGTGTTCCGACTGTCGGGTCGTCCGCGCTGAGGCGTCGCTGTCGTCGTGTGCGGCGTCACGGCGTCACGGCGTCACGACGTCACGACGTCACGACGTCACGGGGTCACGGCGTCACGGCGTCACGGAGTCACGATTCGATCGGTCGGCGGCCTGTGCTTCGATACACTCGCCCTCGCGACGCGCGGGTCGAAAGGCTCGGCCTGTCGCGTCGTCGATCCGTCGACTTGCCGTGACCGCAACGAGCGTTCCACCCGCCTTCATGCCCGCCGTCAGACACTTCTCGGAAAGCTATGCCGAAGCACGCACCCGCTTCGTCGACGCCGTGACGCGCACGGGCGCGCCGCTCGCGACGTTCGAGAACCCGGCGGGACGCGGGCCGACCGGCGAGACGCTGACCACCGACGTGGCGCTGTTCGGTCCGGCCGACGCGAAGAAGCTGTTGATCCTCGTGTCGGGCACGCACGGCGTCGAAGGCTTCGCCGGGTCGGGTGCGCAGGTCACGATGATCGAGAGCCTGCGCTTCTCGGCGCTGCCGGCGCGGACCGCGGTGCTGGTGATCCACGCCATCAATCCGTACGGCTTCGCGTGGCTGCGGCGCGTCAACGAGGACAACGTCGACCTCAACCGCAACTCGATCGACTTCGAGCACCTGCCGCCGTCGCTCGACGACTTCCTGGAGCTGGCGCCGCATCTCGTGCCGCGCGCCTGGGCCGAGCTCGCGCCCGCCGAGACGGTCATCAGGACGTTCGTCGAGACGCACGGCTTTCGTCGCTTCCAGGAGGTCGTGACCGGCGGCCAGTACACCCATCCCGACGGCCTGTTCTACGGCGGCCGGCAGTCGGCCTGGTCCACGCGCACCTTCCGCGACATCGTGACGCGCTACGGCCGCGGCAAGCAGCGGCTGGCGCTGATCGACTTCCATACCGGCCTCGGACCGCTCGGCTACGGCGAGCCGATCTTCACCGGCGTCGATGCCGACGAGGCCGCGCGGGTCCGCGAGTGGTACGGGCCGGACATGACCGCGATCCAGGCCGGCAACTCGAGCTCGGTGATGGTGCAGGGCCCGATGATCAACGCGGTGCCGTCGTTCTTCGACGACGACGCGGAGCGGCCCGAGATCACGACGCTGGCGCTCGAGTTCGGCACGCTGCCCGAGGAGATCGTGCTCGACGTGCTGCGCGCCGAGGCGTGGATGCACGCGCACGGCGACGTCAACTTCGACACGCCGGTGGGCCGCACGCTGAAGCGGCGGTTTCGCGACGCGTTCTACGTCGATACCGATGCGTGGAAGAAGTGCATCGTCGACCGCTCGTTCGAGATGACCGGCCACGCGCTGGCGGGCCTCGCCAGCTGAGCTCGTTCGCGTCCGCCGCGCGCACGTCCGCGGTTCGCACGTCCCGCGTTCGACCGACCGTCCGGCGCTCGTCGATCCGGCGCTCATCGATCCGCCGATCGCCGCCGCACGACGAGACGACCCGTCGACCATCGGCGGTCGACTCGGCCGAGGGCGCCGCCCCTCGCCTCCGATCGATTCGCCGATGAGCCCGGCCGAAGCGGACCCGCCGCGCGCGTCGTGGCACGCCTGGTTCAACCGGCGGATCGCGATCTGCGTCTTCCTCGGCTTCACGTCCGGGTTGCCGCTGTTCATCCTGCTGAGCCTGCTGCAGGCGTGGCTGCGCACCGAAGGCGTGTCGCTGAAGGACATCGGCCTCTTCGCGCTGATCCAGTTCCCATATACCTGGAAGTTCGTCTGGGCGCCGCTGATCGACCGCTATCGCTTGCCGGGCCTCGCGCGTCTCGGCCGGCGTCGCGGCTGGATGCTGGCCACGCAGGTCGTGGTGATGGCGCTGGTCGTGACGCTCGGCACGCGCGACCCGAAGGGCGAGCTCGGCGCCATCGCGTGGCTGTGTGCGACGCTGGCGTTCTTCTCGGCCAGCCTCGACATCGTGATCGACGCGTTCCGCCGCGAGCTGCTGCCCGACGCCGAGCTCGGGCTCGGCACCGCCGTCTACGTCAACGCGTACAAGCTCGCGGGCCTCGTTCCCGGCTCGCTGTCGCTGATCCTGGCCGACCACCTGCCGTGGAACGTGGTGTTCGACGTCACCGCGGCGTTCATGCTGCCCGGCATCGTCCTGGTGTTCTTCATTGCCGAGCCGGTGACGCCGGGCGGACCGCCCCGCTCGCTCCGCGACGCGGTGGTGCTGCCGTTCCGCGAATTCGTCACGCGCGACGGCTGGTCGCAGGCGCTGACCATCCTCGCCTTCATCTTCCTGTTCAAGCTCGGCGACTCGATGGCCACCGCGCTGTCGACCGCGTTCTACCTCGACCTCGGCTTCTCGAAGACCGAGGTCGGCCTGATCGCGAAGAACGTCGGGCTGTGGTCCAGCGTGGCCGGCGGCCTGATCGGCGGCGTCTGGCTGGTGCGGCTCGGCATCGACCGCGGCCTGTGGATCTTCGGCGTGCTGCAGCTGGTCGCCATCTTCGGCTTCGCGTGGCTGGCGAGGGCGGGCCCGGACCGGGTCGTCCTCGCGTTCGCGATCGGCTTCGAGGCGTTCGCGAGCGTGGGCCTCGGCACGGCCGCGTTCACGGCCTTCATCGCGCGCACCACCGACCCGCGCTTCACGGCGACGCAGTTCGCGCTGTTCACGAGCCTGGCCGTCGTGCCGCGCACGTTCGCCAACGCGGGGGCCGGCTATCTCGTGTCGGGCGTGGGCTGGTTCGACTTCTTCCTGATCTGCGGGGTCCTGGGATTGCCCGGGCTGCTGCTGCTGCCGAAGGTGGCCCCGTGGCGGCGAGGCGCGAGGGCCGCGAGGCGCTGAACGACGGAGCGAATCGGCGCTGCATCCGCCCGGCCGGATCCCGGGGCACTCCGGCGGTCGCGACCCCTTGTTCGTGCGCCGGATCCATGGAGTCGCCCGGTATCGAATCGCGTCGTCGATCGTCGGTCCTGGCGACATCGCGGCCAAAGGAGCGCGCAGTGACGCAGGGACGATGAAGCATGAGCGCGACCTGGCCGCATCGGCCGACCTGGGCCCGGGACGCCTCGACGGGGCGTGGGCCGTCCGCACCCGATCGACGGTTCGCGCAGCGGGTTCCAGCGCCTGGTCGCTTCGCTCGTGCCGCCTCCTGACGTTGCCCGTCGACACGACCGAGGACGAGGTCCGGATCGCGTGGCGGCGTCAGTCGGAATCCGTGCGGATCGCGCAGTCGGGCGATGTGTTGGTGCGCGCTCTGACCGGTCATCCCGAACGGGGCGTCGTCGGACCGCCCGCACACGAGGACCGGCTCCGCGCGCTCGAAGCGACACTCGGCCCGGCGCTCCCCGAGCCCGTACGCTGTCCGCTGCGGCGGCTCGACGGAGCTTCGACCGTCGATGACCGACCGGCCGCGGAGGAAGAATCGCCGGGGCCGTGCCGCCAGCATTGCGACTTGCTGTCGACCGAGCAGATCGGCGATGCATGGTAGGAACTGATCGCGACCCGGGCCGCGTCGATCGACGTCGAACGATGGGACGGCGGCAAGCCGGTCGATCCCCGGCTGCGACGATCCGACGGCACGCGCGTCGCCTGGCCGTACCTGCCGATCGCGCGAACGAGCGAAGGTGGTGAACTGCTGGTGCTCGAAATGTCGGGGCAGGGCCGCGTCCTGGATGCGTTCCACGAGCACGGACCGTCGCAGTGGCGCCCGCTCTACGAACGCTACGCCGACTTCGTCGATGCCTATCTCGTGCAGGTCGGCTGCATCGATGCTATCGCGACGACGCGCGACGACGCGCGACGACGCGCGGCGCGCGCTGACGTGGGTCTCGGGTCGTCGAACGGAAATGCGCCGCGAGCAGGCGCCGATCGGTGATCAGGGCCCGTCGAGACCGCTCAGGCCCCTCGGACCGCCGTTCACCCGGCCAGGCGTCAGCCCGCCGGATCCAGGTTCTTCTTCACGCGGCGCAGCAACGCGGCGAGTTGCCGGTGCTCGACGGCGCTCAGGCCGTCGACCGCCTTCGCGCCCAGCCGGCGCGCCTGCTGCAGCAACGCCCGGTGGACCGCCTTGCCGTCGGTCGTCAGCGACAGCCGCAGGTGGCGCCGGTCGGCCGCGTCCTCCTCCACCTGCAGCAGCCCCTGCTCTCGCAGCCCCTTGATGAGCCGCGCGAGCTGCGCCTTGTCGCGACCGCTGTGCTCTGCGAGATCGCTCTGCGTCGCGCCCGGCCGACGCGCGAAGAAGCCGAGCACCTTGCCGTCCATGTGCGTGATGTCGTGCGGGCCGTCGCGCAGGAAGCGGTACTGCAGCGAACGATAGTCGTGCATCACCGAATGGACGAGTTCGAGCACGTCGTCGTCCTCGCGGGCCGCCGCGCCGTCCGATCGGTTGACAATATCAACGTTCTTTCGCATGATGGATGACATTATCCATTGTTCCGGAGAGCCGCATGTCCGTGTCCGATCTTCCTGCCGGCACCAGCCGCGTCCAGCGCGTGCGTCACGAGACCCGCCGTCGTCCGGTCGAGGTGGTCGCGATCGACCGCGTCGGCGACAGCTTTCGCAGCATCACGTTCGGCGGCGAGTCGCTGGTCGACTTCGTCAGCGCGTCGTTCGACGACCATGTCAAGTTCATTCTCGAGGCGAGCGACGGCGGCGATCCCCCGACGATGCGTGACTACACGCCGCGCCGCCACGACCCGGTCGCCCGGACGCTGACGATCGAGTTCGCGTTGCACGGCGACGGGCCGGTCGCCGAGTGGGCGGCGCGCGCGAAGGTCGGCGACGCGGTCGTGATCGCCGGGCCGCGCGGCTCGTTGATCATCCCCGTCGACTATGCGTGGCATCTCTTCGTGGCCGACGAGACGGGCCTGCCGGCCATCGCGCGGCGGCTCGAGGAATTGCCGGCGGGCGCGCAGGCGGTCGTCGTGGGCCTGGTCCACCGGGCCGGCGACCGCCGGCAGTTCGCGAGCGAAGAGCGCGTCGACGCGCGCTGGGTCGACACGCCCGAAGCGATGATCGAGGCCGTGCGGGTGCTGCCGCTGCCGCCCGGCGAGGGCTACGCGTGGTGCGCCGGCGAGGCGGCCACGATGGCGGCGCTGCGCCGCGTGCTGGTCGACGAGAAGGGACACGATCGTCACGCGATCCGCGCCGCCGCCTACTGGAAGCGCGGCGCGACCGCGCATCACGAGAATCTCGAGGGGTAGAAACCGGGTCGGACCGCGCTGCCGGGCACGGCACCGCTGCGAGCGCCGCGCGGCGACCGTCAGCCCGGGTAATCCCATGGATTGCGAAGTGCGATCCCGCATCGCTCGAAGTCGCCGATGTTGCGGGTGGCGACGGCCAGGGCGATCAGTGACAGCGATGACGGCCTGCCTGCACGATCTTGCACCTCACCGTTCGCGAGTCGTCGCGGATATCGTCGTCACACCAGCCGCTCGATCCTTGACTTCCGCCACACCAGCCGGTAGTAGGCCGTCTGCAGGATCAGCATCGACACGAACGTGATCGGGTAGGCCATCCACACGCCCTCGATGCCGAAGCGGTCGGCCAGCGCGTACGCGGTCGGCACCTCGATCGCGACGATGCAGGCGATCGAGATGCCGGTCGGGACCAGCACCGCACCGGAGGCGCGCATCACGCCGCTCAGCACCGCCGCGCAGCCGTAGACCACGCTGCTCCACAGCATGATGTGCAGCAGCGATTGCGCGAGCTCGACCACCGGCGGGCTGGTGATGAAGAGGCCGATCAGATGCCGCGACAGCGCGTAGCCGAGCACGATCAGGCTGCCGGTCAGCACCAGCGTCATCTGCAGGCCGGTGCGGGTGATGGCGCCCAGGCGGTCCGCCCGTCCGGCGCCGATCGCCTGCGCGCCCAGGATCGACCCGGTGATGGCGATCGACAGCGCCGGGAACTGCACGTAGTTGACCACCTGGTTGACCGCGCCGTAGGCCGCGGTGGCGTCGGCGCCGAAGCGGTTGACCAGCGCCAGCAGCGCGATCTCGGCCAGCGACATGACGATCACCTGCATGCCGGTCGGCAGTCCGATCCGCACCACGAGTCGCAGCAGCCGCGGATCGACGCGCAGCGCCCGCAACAGCTCGAGGTCCGGCGCGAGCGGACTGCGTTTGCGACGCATCAGCCAACCCATCATGCACAACGCGACGACGAACGCGCCGATCGACGCGGCCGCGGCCGACGTCACGCCGAGCCGCGGTAGTCCCCCCCAGCCGCGGATCAACGCCGGCGTCAGCACGCCCGACACGGCGGTCGACGTCAACAGCGCGAACAGCGGCGTGACGGTGTCCCCCACGCCGCGCAGCAACTGCGTGGCGAGCAGGAAGACCAGCAGCCCGGGCATCGCGAACATCATCAGACGGGCGTAGCCGATCGCATCGTCGAGCACCGCGGGCGGCGTCTTCAAGGCGCGCAGCAGTTCCGCTGTGAAGAAGCCGCCGAGCAGCGCGATCGCGGCGCCGAGCAGGAGGCCGATGGCCAGCGCCGTGCCCGCGATCGCCTTGACCTTGTGCACCTCGCGCGCGCCCCACGCCTGACCGATCAGCACCGACGCGCCGGCGCCCACGCCGATCACCAGCGAGATCAGGAAGAAGACGATCGGGAACACGGCGGCCGCCGCCGCGAGCGCGCGCGTGCCGAGCATCTGGCCGATGAAGACGCTGTTGAACGTGCCCGACATCGCCTGCAGGATGTTGCCGAACAGCATCGGGCCGAGGAACGCGACGAAGACGCGCCACAACGGACGCGACTCGTCGACGACCGCGGGGAGGCCGTGACCGTGCGACGCCGGCAGGGTGTCGGTCGCCGCCGGTGTCTCGAGCGCGTCCGTCACGCCGGGCTTCGACCCGATCGTCAACGCCACAACGCGGCGGCGCCGGCGACACAACCCGCGGTCGCGCCGACGGTGAGCCGCAGGCGGAACGGCCGCCAGGCGCCGACGCCCAGGCGCCAGTACTCCCGGTGGTCGACCGCGTAGCACACGACCAGCATCGCGGCTTCGATCGGCAGCCCGTAGCGCGGCGTGGCGAGCACCGCGACCCACGCGACCAGCGACGGCACGATGCCCCACACGAAAAGCCGCGGCGCCGGATCGAAGCGACCGATCCCTAGGCCCCAGTGGATCGCACCGATGAACGAGATCACGACGGCGGCGTAGGCCGACAGCACTTCTGCGACCACGGCGCGGTTCGGGCCGTCGACCAGCCACGGCAGCGCGGCGCCGGCGACGAACGGTACGAGGGCCAGATAGCCGAGCCGGACGGCGGTGGGCGTGGGCGTGGTCGACGGTGGGAAGTTCAAGGGCGGGGCTCGCGGAGAAAAAAGGGGGCGGCGGCGTTCGCGGGCCGTTCAGGCGCGGAGCCTCTATGCTCGCGAAGCGCGCGGGACGCCGAAATGGTACGCGGCCGATCGGCTCGCGACCGCAGGCCGATGCCGCATCGTTCACCGTCCGATCAT
Organism: Betaproteobacteria bacterium; assembly: GCA_903644065.1. Taxonomy (GTDB): domain Bacteria; phylum Pseudomonadota; class Gammaproteobacteria; order Burkholderiales; family Burkholderiaceae_D; genus CAHJXF01. The sequence goes on along the minus strand of CAHJXF010000087.1, from coordinate 198 downwards.
GCCCTTGCCGCTGTCCCCGTCCGTGTCTCCGTCCGTGTCTCCGTCCGTGCCGCTGTCCGTGCCCCTGCCCCCGCCTCCCGTTTCGCCTCGCCCGCGCCGCGTCTTCGTGCTCGGCGCCAGCGGCACCATCGGTCGCGCGACGGTGCGGGCGCTGGTGCGGCGCGGCCACGAGGTCGTCTGCCTGGTGCGCACGCGGGC
>CAHJXF010000086.1 GCA_903644065.1 Betaproteobacteria bacterium | reverse complement strand
CGCGGCCAGCGTCTCGACGCCGCCGTGCAACGCGATCAGTGCGAGCAACGCGTCGCGGGTCTCGGGCGCGAGGCGGTCGCCCAGTGCCTCGATCCCGTCGCGCGACTTGCTCTGCAGCAGCGGATGCACGAGATCGCCGACCATGAAACCCCGGGGATCGGCGGCCAGGATGGCCCGCAGGATCTCGGCATGACCGAGGTCGAGACGCACGCGCTCGACACCGGCCGCGGCCAGCGTCGCGAGCAACAGCGCCTGGATCTCGAAGTCCGCCTCGATGCCCGCGTGCCCGTAGAGCTCGGCCCCGACGACGAACGGCTCGCGCGTGCCGGTCAGCGACCGGGGGCGCGTGTACAGCACGCTGCCGGCGTAGCAAAGACGCGTCACGCCGGGTCGGTTGAGCAGGTGCGCGTCGATGCGCGCCACCTGCGGCGTGATGTCGGCGCGCAGGCCCATCGTGCGGCCCGACATCTGGTCGACCAGCTTGAACATCTGCAGGTCGAGATCCCGCCCGGTACCCGACAGCAGCGACTCGACGTACTCGAGCAGGGGCGGCATGACCAGCTCGTAGCCGTAGCCGGCGAACAGGTCGAGGAGCGAACGGCGCAACGATTCGACGCGGCGCGCCTCCGCCGGCAGGATGTCGGCGATCGCCTCGGGCAGCGACCAGGCAGGCATGGGGCGGGGCGCCGCGGGACCGCGGTCAGAACGCGTGCATCGCGAGCAGCACGACGACGCCCGACACCACCGCCATCAGGCCGACGAAGCGCAGCTGTCCGTCGTCCAGCGACGTCATGCGCCGGAACGTGTCCTTCCAGATCGACGGCAGGACCAGCGGCACGATGCCCTCGATGATCAGGACGAGACCGAGCGCGATGACGAACGACGTCCCCACCGGGTCATCGAGTCAGCGCTTGCGACCCGCAGGCGCGGACGCTCCGTCGGGGCTCTGCAGGTACTTGAAGAATTCGCTCGACGGATCGACGACGAACACGTCGCCCTTGGCGCGGAAGCTCTTGCGATAGGCGTCGAGGCTGCGATAGAACGCGTAGAACTCGGGGTTGGCCCCGAACGCCTGCGCGTAGATGGTCGACGCGCGGGCATCGCCTTCGCCCTTGGTGCGCTCCGAGTCGCGATAGGCCTCGGCGATGATGACTTCCTTCTGGCGGTCGGCGTCGGCGCGGATCTTCTCGGACTCGGCGCTGCCGGTGGAGCGCAACTCGTTGGCCACCCGCGACCGCTCTGCGACCATGCGCCCGTAGATCGACGCGCTGATCTCGGGCAGCAGGTCGACGCGCTTCAGCCGCACGTCGACGATCTCGACGCCGATCTGCTTCGCCTCGTCGGCCACCTTCTGCTTGATTGCCGCCATCACCTGCTCGCGCTCGCCGGACACCACGTCGTGCGTCGTGCGCTTGGTGATCTCTTCGTTGAGCGCCGACTTGATGATCTGGCCCATGCGGATCACCGCGCGGTCCATGTCGGCGCCGATGCTGATGTAGTACTGCCGCGGGTCGACGATGCGCCACTTGACGTAGGTGTCGACCAGCACGTTGCGCTTCTCGGAAGTGATGAAGCGATCGGCCTCGGGCGTGTCGATGGTCAGGATGCGCTTGTCGAGGAACACCACGTTCTGGAACGGCGGCGGCAACTTGAAGTGCAGTCCCGGCTCGCGGATCACGTCCCTGATCTCGCCGAAGGCGAACAGGATGGCGTAGCGGCGCTGGTCGACGACGTAGAAGGTCGACGACAGGATCATCAGCGCGATGACCAGTCCCAGCACCACGACCACGATGCGATTGATCATCGGACGTCCCGGTCGCGGTTGCGCAAGCCCTCGCGCGAGCGCGGGTCGACGTCGGCCGCGGTGCCGACGGCGGAGGCCCCGCTCGGAGGTGCCGCCTGCGCCGCCGACGACGCGGCGGCCTGCTGCACGGCCCGGGCGCTGTCCTGGCCCGCCTGTTGCAACAGCTTGTCGAGCGGCAGCATCAGCAGGTTGCTTCCGCTGCGCGCGTCGACCATCACCTTGACGGCGTTGGAATAGATCTCCTGCATCGTGTCGAGGTACAGCCGCTGGCGCGTCACGGCCGGTGCCTTCGCGTACTCGGTGACGACCTGCGCGAAGCGGCTCGCGTCGCCTTCCGCGTTGGCGATCACGCGCTGCTTGTAGCCGTCGGCTTCCTGCAGCAGTCGCGACGCGTTGCCGCGGGCGCGGGGAATCACGTCGTTGGCGTAAGCCTGTCCTTCGTTCTTCGAGCGCTCCCGGTCCTGGCCGGCCTTCACCGCGTCGTCGAACGCGGCCTGCACCTGCTCGGGCGGTTGCGCGTTCTGGATCGTGATGCTCGAGATCAGGATGCCGGTGTGGTAACGGTCCAGGATCTGCTGAGCCAGCGTCTGCGCCTGGATGGCCGCCTGCTCGCGGCCTTCGTACAGCACGATGTCCATCTTGCTGCGACCCACCACCTCGCGGATCGCCGTCTCGGCCGACTGCTTGACGGCTTCGTCGGGATTGCGGTTGTTGAACAGGTAGTCGGGCGCGTCCTTCAGCCGGTACTGCACCGCCATCTGCACGTCGATGATGTTCTCGTCGTCGGTCAGCATCAGCGACTCGCGCGGCACCTTGGTCCGCAGACTGCCGGTATAGCCGACCTCGACGGTGCGCACGCCGGAGAGGTTGACGATCTCGTCGGTCTGGATCGGGTACGGCAGCCGCCACTGGATGCCCGCGCCGGTCATCGATCGATAGCGGCCGAACTGCAGGATGACGCCGGTCTGGCCTTCCTGGACGATGAAGAAGCCGCTCGCCAGCCAGATCGCCAGCACGATGCCGGCGACGATGCCCGCGATCGCCTTCGCGCTGCGTCCGCTCGGCGTGAACCCGGATCCGCCACCCGGCGCATCCCGCGGGCCGCCCGGCTTCCGTCCGCCGAACAAGCCCGTGAGCCGGCGGTTGAGATCACGCCACAGCTCCTCGAGGTCGGGCGGACCGTCGCGGCGACCGGGTCGACGCGGATCGGGCCCGCCTTCCGACAGGACGAAGCCGCGCGCGTCGAGAGTCGTCGAAGCCGGAAGTCGGGAGATGAACATGGATGAACGGTGCTTGCGCTGCGGTGATGCTCGACGGGAGGCTGCCGGGCGACGTCAGCGCCGGGACGAACTACGGATCGATCGTGGAGGGCGCCGATTCCAGCACGGCGAAGCGCTGGTCGTCCGGGTAGAAGCCCGCTTCGGCCCCGCGGTCGCGGACCTCGCTCAGCGCGAGAGCCGCCTCGACGAGTGCGCCGCGCAGTTCGGACAGGCCCGCGCCCGACTTCGCGCTCAGCGAAACGCGGCGGATGTTATCACGCACGTCCCGTTCGACCGACGGCGGCAGGTCCGCCGCGTCGATCTTGTTGTAGACCATGATCTGGGGGATATCGGCGGCGCCGATTTCCTTCAGCACCGCGTTGACCTGGGCGATCTGGTCGCTGCGCTGCGGGCTGGCGACGTCGACGACATGCAGCAGCAGATCGGCCTGCGTGGTCTCCTCGAGCGTCGCCTTGAACGCTTCGATCAGCGAGTGCGGCAGTTCGCGGATGAACCCGACCGTGTCGGACAGCACGATCTGCCCGAGGCCTTCGAGATAGAGCTTGCGCGACGTCGTGTCGAGCGTCGCGAACAACTGGTCCGCCGCGTAGCTGTCGCCGTGCGTGAGGGCGTTGAACAGCGTCGACTTGCCCGCGTTCGTATAGCCGACCAGCGCGACCGTGATCGACGCGCCGCGGCTGCGAGCGCGACGCTGGGTGGTGCGTTGACGCCCGAGCTTCTCGAGACGGATCTTGAGCGCCTTCACGCGATCGCCGATCAGGCGCCGGTCGGTCTCGAGCTGCGTCTCGCCGGGACCCCGCAGGCCGATGCCGCCCTTCTGGCGCTCGAGGTGGGTCCAGCCGCGCACCAGACGCGTCGCGAGGTGACTGAGTTGCGCGAGCTCGACCTGCACCTTGCCTTCGTGCGTCTTGGCGCGCTGGGCGAAGATGTCGAGGATCAGCGCCGTGCGGTCGACCACGTTGACCTGCAGGCGTCGCTCGAGGTTGCGTTGCTGCGCCGGCGACAGCGCATGGTCGAAGATCACGACGTCGATCGCCTCGGGCTCGACACGGGCGGCGATCTCGTCCACCTTGCCCGACCCGATGAAGGTCGTCGCGTCCGGCCGCTGGCGCTTGCCGGTGACGGTCGCGTACGGTTCGGCACCGGCCGAACGGACCAGCAACGTCAGTTCCTCCAGGCTCGCGACCGCGTCGCTGCGACCGAAGTCGACCGAGACCAGCAACGCGCGCGGCTCTCCGACGCGCTGGCCCTCGGTCGGTCGATGGAGGCTGCGCTGGACCGGCGCGCCTTCGAGACCGGCCTCGAAATCGTTGGCCGGCCGCGTGCTCGCCCGCTCGCTCGCGGCGCGTGCCTTCTCGAACTCCTGGACGCCTTCGTTGCGGGCGCGCGTCGACGCCTTCACTCGGTGGGCTGCTCGACGGTGAAGTTGACCGCTCGGGCCGGGACGACCGTGGAGATGGCGTGCTTGTAGACCATCTGCGTCACGGTGTTGCGCAGCAGGACGACGTATTGGTCGAACGACTCGATCTGGCCTTGCAGCTTGATGCCGTTGACGAGGTAGATCGACACCGGGATGTGTTCCTTGCGCAAGGCGTTGAGGAACGGATCCTGCAACAGTTGTCCCTTGTTACTCATGAAAAGCTCCGGAGGTTTTGTTGGAATGGATGCTGCAACAGCATCGATCCGCCACCCGACTCATCTGAGGATCGGTGCGTGCGAATCAACGGAACGACGTGAAGAGAGACGGGAAAACGGACGGCGAGGGCCGATTCAATGTAATCGATTTCCCCCGTGAAAGCCACGCGGACGGCGGGCGTGGAAGTCGCCGGCTCAGCGCCCGTCGTCGGCCGCGTAAGGGTTGCGGGTGGAGCGGAACTCGACGCGAAGTGGAGTGCCCTGCAAGGAAAAAGTTTCTCGGAAGCTGGCCTCGAGATAGCGCCGATAGGTCTCGGGCACGTGGTCGAGTCCGTTGCCGTGGATCACGATCACCGGTGGGTTCTGCCCGCCCTGATGCGCGTAGCGCAGCTTGGGGCGCGACAGGCCGTGACGCGGTGGCGTCTGCTTGTCGACCGCCTCGACGAGCGCGCGGGTCAGCTTCGGCGTGGCGAGCTTGGTGAACGCCGCCGCGGCTGCCCCGTCGACCGACTTCATCACGGCGGCGATACCCTGCCCCTTCAGCGCCGAGATGTGATGCGTGCGGGCGAACGCCAGGAACTGCAGCTTGCGGACCGCGTCGCGCTTGATGCGTTCGCGCTCGTATTCGCCGAGACCGTCCCACTTGTTGATGGCGACCACCACGGCCCGTCCCGACTCGACCACGAAGCCCGCGATGTGCGTGTCCTGGTCGGAGATCTCCTGCCTGGCATCGAGCACCAGCACCACGACGTTCGCATCGGCCACCGACTGCAGCGTCTTGACCACCGAGAATTTCTCGACCGCCTCGAACACCTTGCCGCGCCGCCGGAGGCCGGCCGTGTCGATCAGCGTGTACTGCCGGCCGCCGCGATCGAAGTCGATGTGGATGCTGTCGCGCGTGGTCCCCGGCAGGTCGAACACGATCACCCGCTCTTCGCCGAGCAGCGTGTTGACCAGCGTCGACTTGCCGACGTTGGGTCGCCCGACGATCGCGATCTTGATGCGGCGCGGGCCGCGTTCCTCCGCGATCGGCGCGGCCACGCCGTCTTCTTCGAGGACCGGATCGGGCAGCGGCGCGATGCGCTCGAGCAGCGACTCGACGAGTTCGCGGACGCCGTCGCCGTGCGCCGACGAGATCGCCAGTGGCTCGCCCAGACCCAGTTCGTGGAACTCGGCGGTGACCGTCCCGTAGCGCATGCCCTCGGCCTTGTTGACGGCCACAACCAGCGGACGACCCGCCTTCCGCAGGTCGTCGGCGATCGCCTGGTCGGCCCCCGTCAGGCCCGCGCGCCCGTCGACGAGGAAGATCAGCGCGTCGGCTTCGGCGATCGCCTGGCGCGTCTGCTTGGCCATCTCGTGGACGATCCCTTCCTTCGCGACCGGCTCGAAACCGCCGGTGTCGATGATCAAAAAGGGGCGCTCGCCGATGCGACCCGTGCCGTAGTGACGGTCGCGCGTCAGCCCCGGCAGGTCGGCCACCAGCGCGTCGCGCGAGCGCGTCATGCGATTGAACAGCGTCGACTTGCCGACGTTGGGCCGCCCGACGATGGCGATGACGGGGGTCGGCAGGTCGGTCATCGCACGACGGCCGTCGACGACCCCCGTGCCGCAGATCGCGTCACGAGGTCTTCATTCGGAGACGAAGGCATACAGGTTGCCGTCCTGCGTCTGGAACAACACGGCCGGCGCGCTGCCCACCGAAAAGGCGCGTGGCGCGATCACCAGCGCCGAGCCGTCGGTCGTCGTCCGCGCGATCACCGAACCGTCCTCGCGCGACAGCCAGTGCACGAAGCCGCGATAGTCGCCGACCACGATCGCGCGACCCACCGAGGCGGGGGCGGTCATGCGACGGTAGGCGAGCTTGTCGGTCTTCCAGATGGTGGCGCCGGTGGTGCGGGTCAACGCGTTGACGTTCGACTTCTCGTCGGTCACGAAGGCGAAGCGGCCGTCGATCTCGATACCGGTCGCCGTCGACAGGTCGCGGCTCCAGATGGTGTTGCCGGACGACACGTCGAAGCATCCGGCGCGACCCTGGAACGTTGCCGAGCACACCTCGCGACCGACCACGATCGGCGCGCCGACGACGTCGGCCACGCGTTCCAGTTCGGTCGCGCCCTTCGGCACCGCGACCGCGCTCTCCCAGCGCAGGGTACCGGTACCGACGTTCAGCGCGGCCATCCGCCCGCCGGGAAAACCGGCGTACAGCAGGCTGCCGTCGATGGCCATGCCGGGGTTGGTCCGCAGCACGAGCGGCTGGGTACTGCGGGTGTAGACCCAACGCCGCCGACCGGTCTCGGCGTCGTACGCGATGACGCGGTTGTCGGTGGTACGCACGACCACCACGCCCTGCCCCACCGCCGGCGCGCTCAGGACTTCGGCGTTGGTGGGCACGCGCCACATCGGCTTGCCGCCGGTGTCGAGCGCGATCAGGTCGCCCGACACCGTGACGACGGCGGAGATGTTGCCGTCGGACCCAACGCCCGCGGACAGCGGCACGTCGAGATCGGTCTTCCATACCACCGCGCCGGTCGCCAGCACCAGGCGTTCGACGAGTCCCTTGCCGCCGGCCGCGACGACGTCCGGCGCGATGATCGCCGGCGAGAAGAAGTAGCGGCCGGGCTTGCCGATCGACGTGTTCCACAACGGTCTGACCGCCAGCGTGGTGTCGACGGTGGTCAGCACGGCGGGCTTGTTCTTCGGCTCGCTGGAAAAGATGTGGACGTCTTCCCACCACGCGCAGCCGCCCAGCGTGGCGACCACGATGGCGCTCGACGCGACGCAGGCGACGGACGCGACGTGGCCGAGTATCGACCGGCGCGCCGTCACGGTTTGGCTCCGGTCGATGGTGCGACGGTGGGCGGGGCGGTCGGCGGCACGCTCGCCGAAGACGCCGCCGCGACCGGAGCCGCCGTGGCGACGATGCCGCCCATCAGGCCGTCGAGCTTGAGCTGGACGACGTTCGCATAGCCGCGCGAGTCGGATCGCGACTCGAGCAGCGCCAGCGCGGCGGTGTATTCGCGCTTCGCGTCGGCGAGCTTGTTCTCGGCGAGATACAGGTCGCCGCGCCGATCGGCGAACGAGGCCTGGAACGGCGTCGACAGCTCCGCCGCCGTGCTGCCCTGAATCAGCTTCAGCCCGTCGTCGTAGCTGCCTTCGTCGAGCAGTACGCCGGCCAGCCGCAGCCGCCCGAGCGCCCGATACTCGGGGTCGATCGCGTGGTCAATGGTCCATTGCAGCTGCGCCTTCGCGGCCTTCGCGTCGCTGCCGTCGAGGTTCGCCTTGGCGGCCAGCAACGCCCCCATCTCGGCATAGGCGGTCGAGCCGTGTTTGTCGAGCAGCAGGCCCGACAGCTCGCGAACGTGCGCGAGGTCGCGGGCCGTCGCCGCACGCTGCAACTCCTCGTAGGTCGCCGACGCCTTGCCGAGCTGGCCGCGCTGGTACCACTGCCACACGTTGTAGCCGGCGACCGCGACCGCGATGCCGAGGACCACGCTGGTCAGCGCGTTGCCGTACTTCTCCCACCAGGCTTTCAGCGAGGCGATTTTTTCCTGCTCTTCCAGATCGTAGGCCACTCGGTCTCCGGGTTGTCTTCGAATGTGCTGCGGGGTCCGCAGCGCGACGTCGGCCGACGTCAGTGCATCGACGGGACGGCGATCGATTCGTCGTCGGGGGGCGTCGCGTCGGCGGCGTCGTCGGAGGGCGTCGCGTCGGCGTCGTCGTCGAACGCGTCCTCGTCTTCCACCAGCGCGTCGACCAGCATGACCGCGAGATCGTCCAGGGCGACCCGTCGCTGGTCGGCGTCACGCCCCGCCGGGTCGCGCGCCAGCGTCTTCACCGTCGCCTGGTTGCTCGCGACCTCGTCGTCGCCGAGGATGACGGCGAAGGCGGCGCCGCTCGCATCGGCCCGCTTCATCTGCGACTTGAAGCTGCCGATGCCGCTGCCGGTCGCGCAATGGAGCACCACGTCCAGGCCGACCGTGCGCAATCCTTCGGCCACCCGCATCGCCAGGCGCGCGGCGGGCTCGCCCTGATGCACCAGGTAGACGTCGCATGCGGCGCCCGCCGCGGGCTGCGACGTGCGGATCAGCTCGAGGATGCGTTCGATGCCGATCGCGAAGCCGCACGCCGGTGCCGCCTTGCCGCCCAGCATCGCCACCAGCGGATCGTAGCGCCCGCCGCCGCACACGGTGCCCTGGGCGCCGAGCGAATCGGTGATCCACTCGAACACGGTGAGATTGTAGTAGTCGAGTCCGCGGACCAGCCGCGGGTTGACGCGGAACGGGACGCCCGCGTCGACGAGCCGCGCCCGAACGCCTTCGAAGTGCGCCCGCGACTCGTCGCCGAGATACGCCTCGATCCGCGGCGCGGCCTCGACCAGCGCCTGCAGCGCGGGATTCTTGGTGTCGAGGATGCGCAGCGGATTGCTGTGCAGGCGGCGCCGTGCGTCGTCGTCGAGCGCTGCGTCGTGGGCCGCGAGATAGTCGATCAGCGCGACCCGATGCAACGCGCGTTCGGCCGGCTGTCCGATCGAGTTGATCTCGAGGCGCACGTCGTCGAGCCCGAGGTCGTCGAACAGTCGCTTCGCCATCAGGATCACCTCGGCGTCGACGTCCGGGCCGGCGAAGCCCATGGCCTCGATGCCGAATTGATGGAACTGGCGCGTGCGCCCGCGCTGCGGCCGCTCGCGCCGGAACATCGGACCGCTGTACCAGAGACGCTGCGGACCGTCGTACAGCAGGTTGTGTTCGATCGCGGCGCGCACCACCGACGCGGTGCTCTCCGGCCGCAGCGCGAGCTGCTCGCGACGACCGTCCTTGTCCGCCTTGTCGTCCCAGGCGTACATCTCCTTCTCGACGATGTCGGTGACCTGCCCGATGCCGCGCGAGAAGAGACTGGCCTGCTCGACGATCGGCGTGCGGATGCGGCGGTAGCCGTAGGCCCGCGCGACCGAGGCCGCGGCCTCCTCGAAGCGCTCCCACAGCGGCGCGTCGTCGGGCAGCACGTCGTTCATGCCCTTGACCGCGCGCAACGCGGCCGGCTTGTCGAGCGGCCTGGACCGGGCGTCGTCGGACTGGCTCATGCCGTGCGGGGGCGCGGCGCTCAGACGAGCGCGATCGACGACGCCGCGGGCGTGGTCGATCGGCCCGCCACGCCGTAACGGCGCTCGACGTACTGGGCGACGAGGGCCTGGAACTCGGCCGCGATGCGCTCGCCCTTCAGCGTCACGCTGCGCTGGCCGTCGATGAACACCGGGGCGACCGGGTTCTCGCCGGACCCGGGCAGGCTGATGCCGATGTCCGCGTGCTTCGACTCGCCGGGTCCGTTGACGATGCAACCCATCACCGCCACGCGCATGGTCTCGACGCCCGCGTACTGCTTCTTCCAGACCGGCATCTGCTCGCGCAGCCAGCCCTGGATGTCGGACGCGAGTTCCTGGAACACCGTGCTGGTGGTGCGGCCGCAACCCGGACAGGCGATGACCATCGGCGCGAACGCGCGCAGGCCCATCGTCTGCAGGATCTCCTGCGCCACCACGACCTCGCGCGCGCGGTCGCCGCCCGGCTCGGGCGTGAGCGAGATGCGGATCGTGTCGCCGATGCCTTCCTGCAGCAGCACCGACAACGCGGCCGTGGACGCGACGATGCCCTTGCTGCCCATGCCGGCCTCGGTCAGCCCGAGGTGCAGCGGATAGTCGCAGCGCCGCGAGAGCTCGCGATAGACGGTGATCAGGTCCTGCACGCCCGAAACCTTGCACGACAGGATGATCGCGTCGCGCCGCAGGCCGACCTGCTCGGCGCGGGTCGCGCTCTCGATCGCGGACGTGACCAACGCCTCGGTCATCACGGCCTGCGCGTCGAGCGGCTGCGGACGCCGCGCGTTCTCGTCCATCACGCGCGCCAGCAGCGCCTGGTCGAGGCTGCCCCAGTTGACGCCGATGCGGACCGGCTTGTCGTGCAGGCAGGCGACCTCGATCATCCGCGCGAAATTGTCGTCGTGCTTGCTGCCCGCGCCGGCGCCCGAGCCGACGTTGCCCGGATTGATGCGGAACTTCGACAGCGCGGCCGCGCAATCGGGGAACTGGGTCAGCAGTTTGTGGCCGTTGTAGTGGAAGTCGCCGACCAGCGGCACGTCGACGCCCATGCGGTCGAGCTGTTCGCGGATGGCGGCGACCTCGCGCGCGGCCTCCGGGGAGTTGACGGTGATGCGGACCAGCTCCGAGCCGGCCAGCGCCAGCTCCTTCACCTGGATGGCGGTGCCGATCGCGTCGGCGGTATCGGTGTTGGTCATCGATTGCACGACCACCGGGGCATCGCCGCCGACGCGCACGACGCGACCACCGTGGCGGATCAACACCGCGCGTGTCGGGTGGCGACCCATCGCGCCGTGCGCGGGCCGGTCGACACGGAGCGCCGGGACGGTGCCGGTCGATCGATCGAGGAGTGCGGACATGACGTTGGATCCGAAGTGAGGGTGCCGGTCCCGGGACGGGACGGCACGGTACATCAGGACAGCGTGAGGCGGGCCACCGAATCGCGCGTGTGCGGCGCCAGGTCGACCGGCTGGCCGCGAAACTGCAGCGACACGCCCTTGGCGTTGCCGACGATCAACGTGAAGGGCGCTTCGCCCTGCACCTGCTGCTCGGACCCCGCCGGGTTGAGCCGTTGCAGCAGCACCTTGCCGCTCGCGGAACGCACCTCGACCCAGGAGTCCTGATTGAAATGGAACTGCAACGGCAGTGCCGACGACGCGACCGCCGTCGCCGTCGCCGTCGCCGCGGACGACGGGGCTGGCGTCG
>CAHJXF010000085.1 GCA_903644065.1 Betaproteobacteria bacterium | reverse complement strand
TTCCTCCCTCACCCTCGGTGCGGATGACATCGTCGGTGCTTCCCAACGAATCTTCGGCAGCGCTCCTGGAAACTTGAGGTCGCCCGACGCGTCCCGACTCGAGGCCGGTTACACGTTGAACCGAAAGTGCATCACGTCCCCATCCCGCACCACGTACTCCTTGCCCTCGAGGCGCATCCTGCCCTTCTCCTTCGCTCCGGCTTCGCCCTTGCAAGCCACGAAGTCCGAGAAGCCGATCACCTCCGCGCGGATGAAGCCCCGCTCGAAGTCGGTATGGATCACGCCGGCCGCCTGCGGGGCCGTGGCGCCCACCGCGACGGTCCAGGCGCGCACCTCCTTCTCCCCTGCCGTGAAGTAGGTTTGCAGGCCGAGTAACCCGTACGCCGCCTGGATCAGGCGGTTCAAGCCGGGCTCGGTCATGCCCATGTCGTCCAGGAAGACGCTCTTGTCCGCATCGTCGAGTTCGGCGATCTCCGACTCGATCGCCGCGCAGATGGCCACGACCGGCGCGCCCTGCGACGATGCATAAGCGGCGAGTTGGTCGAGCAAAGGGTTGTCGACGAAGCCGTGCTCCGCGACGTTGGCGACGAACATGGCCGGCTTGGCCGTGATCAGGCAGAGCGGCCTGATCAGCGCTTCCTCGTCGGCATCGAGCCCGAGCGCCCTGACCGGCCGGGCCTGATTGAGTTGCGGCTCGACCTTGGCCAGCACCAGGAGCAGCTTGGCAGCCTCCTTGTCGCCGCCGCGCGCCTGCTTCGTCACTCGCACCGTCGCCTTCTCGAGGGTCGCCAGGTCGGCAAGCGCCAGCTCCGTCTGGATGACCTCGATGTCGGCGAGCGGGTCCACCTTGCCGGCGACGTGGATCACGTTCGCGTCCTCGAAACAGCGCACCACGTTGACGATCGCATCGGTTTCGCGGATATGCGCGAGGAACTGGTTGCCGAGGCCCTCGCCCTGCGAAGCACCTGCGACCAGGCCGGCGATGTCGACGAACTCCACGATCGCCGGCATCACGCGCTCGGGAGCGACGATCCCCGCCAAATCGGCGAGGCGGGCATCGGGCACTTCGACGATGCCCGTGTTCGGTTCGATCGTGCAGAACGGGTAGTTCTCGGCGGCGATTCCGGCCCTGGTCAATGCGTTGAAGAGGGTCGACTTACCGACGTTGGGCAGACCGACGATGCCGCAGCGAAGCGCCATGAATGACTCGCGTGAGGAAAACCCTCGATTCTATTCGACGGCTCACGGCCGACGCCCTGCGCCGGTCGGCCGACCCGCCGTCGTGCGGCCCCCGTCAGGACAGCAGCTGCTTCAGGTCGTGGACGACGGACGCCGCCGGCTCGCCCTGCCGGACGAACAGGCGGACATGCCCCTGCGGATCGAACACGTAGGTGCCCGCGGTGTGGTCCAGCGTGTACGACGCGGCCGTCGGGCCGGGCACGCGCTGGAAGAAGACCTTGAAATCCTTCGCCGTCCGGACCGTGGTCGCCTCGTCGCCGTAGAGACCCACGAAGCGACGATCGAACGCCGGGACGTACTGCGACAGCAATGCCGGCTTGTCGCGCTCGGGATCGAGCGTGACGAAGAGGACCTGGACCCGATCCGCGTCGGGTCCGAGCGTCTGCATCACGGTCTGCAATTCGGCCATCGTCGTCGGACAGACGTCGGGACACTGCGTGTAGCCGAAGAACATCACGACCGCCTTGCCGCGGTAATCGGCCAGGCTGCGCGGCCGACCTCCCGCGTCGGTCAGATGGAAATCCTGCGCGTAGTCGGCGCCCGTGATGTCGATGCTCTCGAACTGCGGCTTCGACGGCGCGCATCCGGCGACGAGCGCGACGAGCATCGCCCCCGCGGCCCGGCGCATCCTCCCCGCTCGAGTCATCCGCCGCATCGTCACAGCGCCCAGTAGTGGTCGATCAACAAGGCTGCGAACAACAACGCCAGATACAGGATCGAGAAGCGGAACGTGCGTCGCGCGAACACGTCGGACGTCGCCTCGTCGGGTGCGCGCCAGATCGCCCACGACAGCCGCAGGAACTCGCCACCGAGGAGGACCGCGGCGACCAGATACGGCCAGCCGCTCATGCGCAGGGCGAACGGCAGCAGCGTGGTCGCGACGAGTGCGATCGTGTAGAGCAGGATGTGCAGCCGCGTGTAGCGCGCGCCGTGCGTGACCGGCAGCATCGGCAGTCCCGACTTGCGGAAGTCTTCGGTGCGGTAGAGCGCGAGCGCCCAGAAATGCGGCGGCGTCCAGACGAAGATGATCAGCACGAGGACCCAGGCCTGCGCCGGCACCTGATCGGCCATCGCGGCCCATCCGAGTGCCGGCGGCATCGCTCCCGAAGCGCCGCCGATGACGATGTTCTGCGGCGTCATCGGCTTGAGCAGCATCGTGTAGACGATGGCGTAGCCGACGAAGGTCGCGAACGTCAGCCACATCGTCAGCGGATTGACGAAGTGCAGCAGCACGAACATGCCGAGGCCGCCGACGACGCCCGAGCCGAGCAGGATCTCGGACGGGGTCAGCTCCCCGGAGGCGGAGGCGCGACGCGCGGTGCGCGCCATCCGGGCGTCCAGTTCGCGCTCCACCAGGCAGTTGACCGCGAAGGCGGCGCCGGCCAGCAACCAGATGCCGATCGTCGCGGTGACCAGGCGCTGCAACGACGGCAGACCGGGCACGGCCAGGAACATGCCGATCACCGCGCAGAAGACAGCCAGTTGCGTGACCCGCGGCTTGGTCAGCGCGTAGTACTGCGCGAGCTTGCGGCCGACGCTGGGATTCAGGACCTGTTGCATGGCGCCGGCCGGGAGATTCCGATGGGTGGGATCGTGTCGACGCTGGCGCTGCCTCGCCGCGACGTCGCACCGAGCGAGGGTGCGCGGTTCAAGTCGCCGCCGGACCGACGGCCGATCGCGGGGAGGACGTTCGCCGCGTGCCGCCGTGCACGGGTCGACGGGACATCGACGCCGTCCGGGGAAGCCGGTAATTTATCACGACGAGTGTCGTCACCAGTCCAGCCGCGCCCGCGTTGTGCAGGACGGCGGCGAAGAGCGGCCACGTGAAGACCACGTTCACCAGGCCGGTCAGCAACTGCGAGCCGAGCAACACCGCCAGCGCGGCAGACGCTCGCGCGAGAGACGGCACGGTGCGCAGGCGCCACGCCAATGCGCCCAGGACGACGGCGACGACGACGGCGACGTTGCGATGGACCCAGTGGATGGCGGTCAACGCGGCGATGGACAGGTATCCGCCATCGGCGGTTCGACCCAGCTCGCGCCATGGCTGGAAGCCGGACGAGAAGTCCATCGTCGGCACCCACGCGCCCTGGCACTTCGGAAAGTCGCTGCACGCCAGCACCGCGTAGTTGGCGCTCACCCATCCGCCGAGCGCGATCTGCAGGACGAGCAGGACGAAGGCGCCGGCGGCGAACCAGCGCAACGAGCCCGCCTTCGCGGCGACGGGGAAGTCCGCAGGCCGGCCTTCGAACCGCAACGCATGCCAGACCAGGACGGCGAGCAGGGTCAATCCCAGCAACAGATGCGTGGCAACGAAGATTGGCTGCAGCCGCTGCGTCACGGTCCAGGCCCCGAACGCACCCTGCAGCATCACGAGGCCGAGCAGCGCCGCCGTCATGCCGGGAAACGACGGCCGCGACGCCTGCGCGGGCGAAGCGCGCGCCGCTCGACGCCGCTGCCAGCGCCGCACGACGCTCGTGACCAGCATCGTGACGATCAGCAGCCCGACGGCCATCGCCAGGTAGCGGTGGATCATCTCGATCCAGGCCTTCGCCATCGTCACGGGTCCGGACGGCAGCGCCGCTTCGGCCTGCGCGATGGCGCTCGACGCCGTCAGCGGATCCGCCTTCGCGTAGCACCCCGGCCAGTCGGGACAACCGAGGCCCGAATCGGTCAGGCGGGTGAATCCGCCGAAGACCACGAGGTCGAACGTGAGGAAGGCGGTGACCCACGCGAGGCGTCGCAGGCGGTCGCCGCCGTGGCGCGGCGCCCGGCCGACCCAGACCAATGCGAGCGGCAGCGACGCGATCGCGATGCCCTTGAACGCGAGCAGGAGCAGGTCGAAGGCTTGCATGTTCAGCCGATCCTCGAGGCCCGCAGCAGCTTCGCCAGATCGCGCTTGGTCCGGGTCGGATCGGCATCGAGCGGGAACTGCATCATCAGGTTGCCGAGCGGGTCGACGACGTAGATGCGCTCCCCGTATCGCGGCTGCACGCTTCCTGCGGTCAGCCAGCCCGACAGCTCGACCGGGTCGGCACGCAGCATCTCCGTGCCGTCGTACTCGCGGATCACCTGCGTCGAAAGCGGCGCGGCGTCCGGTACCAGCCAGACGCGCACCACGCGATCGCGATCCTTGCCGGTGGTCAGGCGGACCTGCCGCAGGTGATAGAGCCGATCCGCGCAGCCGGCATCGCAGTCGCCGCCCGCGACCATCAGCATCAACCATTTGCCGCGCAGTGCCGCCGCATCGTAGGGCCGCCCGTCGAGGGTGCGCAGATGCAGCGGGGGCATCGGGCGCTGCGGCTCGATCAGCTCGCCGTAGTTGCTGCGCGCCTCGGGCCGCACGAAGTAGTAGACGCAATACGACGCGATCGCCGGCGCCGCGCAGATGGCGATCACCAGATAGAGCTTCAGGCGGCTGTAGCGCTGACGCGCGTCAGCGGAAGAGAGGTCGGGCATGCCGGATCCGTCGAACGATCTGCAGGACGAGCAGGGCGGCCAGCGTCGCGGTCAGCGCGAACCACTGAAAGGCGTAACCGTGATGTCGATCGATCTGACCCTGAAGGACCCCGGCACGATCGGGCCAGTCCCGCGCCAGACCGTCGTCCTCGACACCGGCCTTCGTCGCTTCCCGGGTCGCGTCCTGACGCAACACGATCGGCAAGGCCGCTCGCCCACTCGCCCTCACATATGCGGCGGAATCGAAATTTTGCCAGATGCCGCCCAGCTGCTTGCCGGGCGTCGCGGCGAGTTCGAGCAACTTCGGTTCCTCGGCCAGGACGAGACCCGACACCCGCACGTCGCCGCCGGGCGTGGCGTAGCGGGCGATGCGGCTGCGGTCCGCGCCGTTGCGCGGCGTCCAGCCCCGATTCACGATGACTTCTGCTGCGACCGGCGCGTCGATGCGCAGCGCCATCAGCACGAAGAAGCCGGCCTGCCCGGCGTGCGGCCGGTTGTCCAGATACACCACGCGGTCGGGAAGCCACCGGCCCTCGAGTCGCACGTGCCGATAGACCAGCGACGCGGGCCGGCCGAGCTCGTCGGCGGTCGGCGACGACGGCGCCGCGTTCGCTGCCGCTTCGATGCGTTGCTGCAGGTCTTCCTTCGCAGCGGCCCGCCGCAACTGCCAGAACCCGAGCGCGCTGGTGAGCCACAACACGGCAACGGCTGCCAGCGCGACGGCGACGAGCCGCCGGCTCGAGCGCAGGCGGCGCGGCGCGGCCGCCGGATCGAACGGGGACGATGCGTGTGAAATAATCAGCCCATGCGTTATGTCGTGATCGTCGCGTTCGTCCTCATCCTCGCCAGCCTCGCGTCCGCTCTCGTGTTCATGATGAAGGACCGGGGCAAGAGCGATCGCACCGTGATGGCGCTCGCCCTGCGCGTCGGACTGTCGTTGACGTTGTTCGTTTGCATCCTGCTCGCCTACCGGCTCGGCTGGATCCAGCCCACCGGCGTACGCTGACGCGTCGACGGAAGAACAGACCGTGACGACCGTCCGACGTTCGCCCAAGAAAAACGCCGCGATCGCGGCGTTTTTTTCGAGCGACACGCGGTCAGAGCCAGTACACGACCACGTACAACCCCAGCCACACGACGTCGACGAAGTGCCAGTACCATGCCGCGCCCTCGAAGCCGAAGTGGTCGTCGGGCTTGAAGTCGCCGCGGATCACGCGGTACAGCACCACGGACAACATCAACGCGCCCATCGTCACGTGGAAGCCGTGAAAGCCGGTGAGCATGAAGAACGTGGAGCCGTAGATGCCCGACGTGAGCTTCAGGTTGAGCGCCGAGTACGCGTGGCCGTATTCGAAGATCTGGAAGCCGAGGAACGTGGCGCCCAGCGCGACGGTGAGGAACAGCCAGAGGATCGTCTTCGAGCGCTGGCCGTGACGCAACGCGTGGTGCGCGATGGTCAGCGTGACGCCCGACGTCAACAACAACAACGTGTTGATGGTGGGGATCGGAAACGGCGTCATGGCCGTGAACGACTCGACCGAACCCGCGGGACCGACGCTCGGCCACTTGCCGGCGAAGTCGGGCCACAGCACCCGCGCGTCGAGTGCCGACAGCTCGGACATCGAGATCACGCGCGAGTAGAACAGCGAGCCGAAGAACGCCGCGAAGAACATCACCTCGGAGAAGATGAACCAGCTCATGCTCCAGCGGAACGAACCGTCGATGCGCCGGTTGTAGCGGCCGCTCTCCGACTCGCCGATGGCTTCGCCGAACCACTTGTAGAGCACCGTCAGCATGCACGCGACGCCGAGGCCGTTCGCATAGGGCGCCCACGGCTGTCCGTTCACCCAGCCGGCCGCACCCAGCATCGTCAGCAGCATCGACGCACCGCCGAGCAACGGCCAGAACGACGGCCCGGGCACGAAGTAATGGGTCGACGGTCCGTCCTGGACCGCATGCGAAACGCCTGCCGACGCGTTGCTCAACGTGGTGCTCATCACACTCTCCGACCCGAAGTCTGCAAACGCGTCATTTTACGACGCTCCTGACGATCACGATCAATACCGTCACGAACAGCGCGACGCCGATCAGCGCCGCGATCACGACATGCACCGGGTTCAACGACGCCGCATCGCGCTCGAGATCCCGGCCCTTCCGTACGCCGAAGAACGACCAGGCCACCGTCTTCATCGTCTGTGCGAACGTCGCCTTGGGCGCGACGCCACCCACTCGCTCGTCCACCACGGATCAGCCGCGCGGCACCGTGGGCGCCGCGGCGGCCGGCGGTCCGCCCACTTCGAAGAACGTGTACGAGAGCGTGATCGTGTCGACGTTCTTCGGGATCTTCGGGTCGATCACGAAGACCACCGGAAACTGCTTCGCTTCGTTCGGCGCGAGCGCCTGCTGCTTGAAACAGAAGCATTCGATCTTGCGGAAATACTGCATCGCCACTGCCGGCACGTAGCTCGGGATCGCCTGCGCCTGCATCGCGCGATTCTGCTGGTTGGCGATCTCGTACACGACGGTCGTCAGTTCACCCGGATGGACCTTCAACGCGTTGGAGACCGGCTTGAAGCGCCACGGGCCGCGCGCGTTGCCGTCGAACTCGACCGTGATGGTGCGCGACGTGTCGACCTGCGTGCTCTTCGCGAAAGCCGCGGCGCCCGCGTCGGTCTGCGTCAGGTCGTTGACGCCGGTGATTTCGCAGATCTTCCGGTACAGCGGCACCAGGGCATAGCCGAAACCGAACATCAGCGCCGTCACCACGACCAGCTTGCCGAGCATCGCGACGTTGAGTCGCCGTCGCAATGCGTCGAAACGGCCCTCGATCGAAGCGCTCACGACAGCGCAGCCGGAGGGGCGCGCCTCATTGCATCACCGAGTACTTGACGATGATGCCGATGAAGAACACCAGTGCGATGCTCGCCAGGATGAGCCCGGTGCGCCGGTTGCGCGCACGCGTCAACTCGTTCCGGGTGGCGCCGCGCGAGGGCAGGTCGACCATGGGATGTCCGGGCTCAGCGCACCAGCGGCGGCGTCTCGAAGGTATGGAACGGCGCCGGGCTCGGCACCGTCCACTCGAGCCCCTCGGCCCCTTCCCACGGATTGTCGGCGGCCTTCGGGCCGCCCTTGATGGTGGGCAGCACCACGGCGAACAGGAAGTACACCTGCGACAGGCCGAAGCCGAACGCGCCGATGGTGGCGATCTGGTGGAAGTCGGTGAACTGCATCGGGTAGTCGGCATAGCGACGCGGCATGCCGGCGAGACCCAGGAAGTGCATCGGGAAGAACGTCACGTTGAACCAGATCAACGAGTTCCAGAAGTGGATCTTGCCGCGCGTCTCGCTGTACATGTGGCCGGTCCACTTCGGCACCCAGTAGTAGAAGCCGGAGAAGATCGCGAACAGCGAGCCGGCCACCAGCACGTAGTGGAAGTGCGCCACCACGTAGTAGGTGTCCTGCAGCTGGATGTCGATCGGCGAGATGGCCAGGATCAGGCCGGTGAAGCCGCCGAACGTGAACACGAACAGGAAGCCGATCGCGAACAGCATCGGGGTCTCGAACGTCATCGAGCCCTTCCACATCGTGGCGATCCAGTTGAACACCTTCACGCCGGTGGGCACCGCGATCAGCATCGTCGCGTACATGAAGAACAGCTGGCCGGTCACCGGCATGCCGGTCGTGAACATGTGGTGGGCCCACACGATGAACGACAGGATGGCGATCGACGACGTGGCATAAACCATCGACGCGTAGCCGAACAGCGGCTTCCGGGCGAAGGCCGGGATGACCTGCGACACGATGCCGAACGCCGGCAGGATCATGATGTACACCTCGGGGTGCCCGAAGAACCAGAAGATGTGCTGGTACATCACCGGGTCGCCGCCGCCGGCCGCGTTAAAGAACGACGTGCCGAAGTGCCGGTCGGTGAGGATCATCGTGATCGCGCCCGCCAGCACCGGCATCACGGCGATCAGCAGGTAGGCCGTGATCAGCCAGGTCCACACGAACATCGGCATCTTCATCAACGTCAGGCCGGGCGCCCGCATGTTGAGGATGGTGACGATGATGTTGATCGATCCCATGATCGACGACGCGCCCATGATGTGGACCGCGAAGATCGCGAGGTCCATGCCGGGGCCCATCTGCAGCGACAGCGGCGCATACAGGGTCCAGCCCGCCGCGGTGGCGCCGCCGGGTACGAAGAACGACAGCGTGAGCAGGATGGCGGCCGGCGGCAGCAGCCAGAAGCTGAAGTTGTTCATCCGCGCGAACGCCATGTCGGGCGCGCCGATCATCAGCGGGATCTGCCAGTTCGCGAAGCCGACGAACGCCGGCATGATCGCGCCGAACACCATGATCAGGCCGTGCATCGTGGTGAACTGGTTGAACAACTCGGGATTGACGATCTGCAGGCCCGGCTGGAACAGCTCGGCGCGCAACAGCAGCGCCAGCACGCCGCCTTCCATCAGCATCGTGAACGAGAAGAACAGGTACAGCGTGCCGATGTCCTTGTGGTTGGTGGCGAGCAGCCAGCGCCGCCAGCCGACGGGATGGTCGTGCGCATGATCGTGGTCGTGCGCGCCGGGCAGGTCGTGGACGTGGTCGATGGCGGTGCTGCTCATGGTGCTCTCCAGGCGCCGATGGGTCGACGCAGGTTGGGAATGCGTTGCTGCTCGGCGCTGCTGCTCGGCGCTGCTGTGGGTGCTACGACGACTTGCGGGCGACGGTGACGTCGGAAGGCTGCACCACCGGATCGGTGCCCTTGCCGGCATTGGTCCAGCCATTGCGGGTGTAGCTGATCACCGAGGCGATCTCGACGTCGGACAGCTGGCCCCAGGCCGGCATCTTCTGGTTCTGCCCGTGCAGCAACACGCCGATCTGGACGTCCTTCGGACCCAGGACCTTCGCATCGCCCACCAGCGCCGGTGCACCGACCGCGACGTTGCCGGTGCCGGCCGCCTGGTGGCAGACGGCGCAGTTGGCGCCGAAGATCTTCTCGCCGCGCGACGTCAGTTCCGCGACCGTGAACGTCTTGGTCGGATCGTCGAGCAACGCGGACATCTCCTTCTTCTTGCCCGCGACCCATGCCGTGTAGTCCTCGGCGGAAACGACCTTGACGTTGATCGGCATGTAGGCGTGCTCGGCGCCGCACAATTCCTGACACTGGCCGCGGTAGACGCCGATCTTCTCGGCCCGGAACCAGGTGTCGCGCACGAAACCGGGGATCGCGTCCTGCTTGATGCCGAACTGCGGCACCGCGAACGCATGGATCACGTCGTTCGCCGTGGTGATGACGCGGACCTTCTTGTCGACGGGCACGACCAGCGGGTTGTCGACGTCGAGCAGGTAGGTGTCGCCCTGCGGATTGCCGCGAATGCCTTCGGACGGGAAGCCCGACATCTCGCGTGGCGTGGTCAGCGTGGAGATGAAGCCGATGCCCTCGCCCTCGCCGTTCAGGTAGTCGTAGCCCCAGCGCCACTGGTAGCCGGTAGCCTTCACCGTCAGGTCGGCGTTGGTGGTGTCCTTCATGTCGACGATCAGACGCGTCGCCGGCAACGCCATCGCGATGACGATGACGAACGGCACGATGGTCCAGATGATCTCGACCGTGGTGTTCTCGTGCCACGTTTCAGCCTTGTGCCCGACCGACTTCCGATGCTTGACGATGGCGTAGAACATGACGCCGAACACCAGCACGAAGATGATCAGGCAGATGATCAGCATCAGCGTGTGCAGGTCGTAGATGTCCGACGCGATCTTCGTCACGCCGACCGGCAGGTTGAGCTGGTTGACCTTCGGGCCGCCGGGTGCGTCGCCGACCGCCCATGCCGTGCCGGCGAACAAGGTCGCGATCGCGACGACACTCCACGACAGCGCCGCCCCCACGACCGACCGCGGGCCTCGCAGGAGGGCTCTCACATAAGCAGTCATCGACTCGATTCTCCGATCAGCGGCGACGAGCGCGGCTCATCCAGCCATTGCAAGCGCTTGTCGGAGTTCGCGCGCGAACCGCCTGCGCTCCCGCTCCCCGACGAAACGTCCCACCACGTGGCGTTCGCCCCGCGCCACAACCGCCAACGCCGCCCGCGGTCGCCCGTCCATCTCGACGCGAACCGCCCAAGGATCGATGCGAACCGAGCGGCGCCTGTTGCCGTCGCTCGATTCGATCTCGAGCGCTCCGGGGCGCAACGACACCCGCTCGAAGTCGACCGCATGGCGCGCGTAGACCAGCAACGCGACACCCAGCCCGACCATCTCGATCACCGAGAACGGCAGGACCATCCACGCTCCCTGCAACAGGAACAGGACCGCGATCGCGAACGACGCGGCGACCAGCGAGAGGTAGAAAAGGCCCAGCTGACGGGGCGTGAGGGCGCAATTGCGGCGAAGCATCCAGACTCGCTGCATTCCGGACGCCGTCACCGACTCGTCTACCCGAACCATGGCCCCGACCGTTGTCCAATAGCACCGCTCGCCGTCCGATGTCGTGCCGTGCACGAACCGGCACCATCCGGTACGAAACATCGGGCCGATACGACCGCGGCAGCCTGCTGGGAAAATCGATTTTGCGAGAGGCCGACCGGCCTTTTCACGCCGTCGGATTATAGGGATTTCACGGGTACCGGGCAAGCCGGTTACGGCCCGCAGTCGCCCCGTATCGTCACCGATGCACGCGCACCGTGATCGTGGCGACGGGCGCGCCGGGTCATCGTTTGCGTTCGACTCGCACGATGGTTTCGCCGCGACTCGTCTTTCGCGGCTCGCCTTTCCATGCGTGCGCGTAGATCAGCTCGAACGTCAGGCCGAGTCGGCCCGCCGC
>CAHJXF010000084.1 GCA_903644065.1 Betaproteobacteria bacterium | reverse complement strand
CGACAGTCGCCGTGGTGCTCTCGATGCTGGCCGCGTTCGCCGCCGGGCTCGTCGCCGCGTCGTGGCGCGCCGAGCGACGCCTGGCCGACGCGCTGCCCCACGCGCTCGAGAACCGCGACGTTCAGGTGATCGGCACGATCGCGTCGCTGCCGTCGATCGATCCGCAGGGCACCCGCTTCGAGTTCGCCGTCGAATCGGTGGTGTCGCGCGACGCGAACGGTCGACGGCTGCCGGTCCCCGCGCATCTCGCGCTCGGCTGGTATCGACCGGGACGCGGCTTCGCGGTCCACGACGACGGGACCGTCCCCGTCCTCCACCCGGGCCAGCGCTGGCAACTCACCGTCCGCCTCAAGCGACCGCACGGCGCCGCCAACCCGTTCGGCTTCGACTACGAGTACTGGTTGCTCGAAGAAGGCTTGAGGGCGACGGGCTATGTTCGTCCGGGCCGCGCCGAGGACGAGGCGGACGCATTCGACGGCGCCTTCGGCGACGACCGCGACGACCATGACGACGACCGGTCGCCACCCGGCACCCGCAAGCTCGGCGACTTCGTCTGGTCGGTCGGCAACGTCGTCGAGCGCGGCCGCGACCGCTTGCGCGACCGCATCCTCACCGTGCTGGCGGACGGCGGCTCGCTGCACGACCACGCGCCCTATGCGGGCGTGATCGTGGCGCTGGTCGTCGGCGACCAGCGCGCCATCCCGCAGTCGGACTGGACCGTCTTCAACCGCACCGGGATCGGGCATCTCGTCTCGATCTCGGGCCTGCACGTCAGCATGCTGGCCGCGCTCGGCGCATGGATCGTCTTCCGCGCGTGGCGCCGCGACCCGGCCCGCACCGCCGCGCTGCCGGCGCACAAGGCGGCGGCCCTCGCCGGCACGCTGGTCGCGCTGGTCTATTGCCTGCTGGCCGGCTGGGGCGTCCCGGCCCAACGCACGCTGTACATGATCGGCGTCGTCGCGCTGGCCTTGTGGACGCACCGCCTGAGCTCACCGTCGCGCGTCCTGTGCATCGCGCTCGCGATCGTCGTCGCACTCGACCCCTGGGCCGTGATGGGCTCGGGCTTCTGGCTGTCGTTCGCGGCGGTGGGCTCGATCTTCTACGCGACCTCGGGGCGACTGGACGTGGGACGACCCGACGACCCGCGCGGGCGACGGCTGCTGCACGCGCTCGGCACCGCGCTGCGGGTGCAGTGGGCGGTGACCCTCGCGCTGACGCCGCTGACGCTGCTGTTCTTCTACCAGGTCTCGATCATCAGTCCGCTCGCGAACGCCATCGCGATCCCGCTCGTCAGCTTCGTCGTCACGCCGCTGTCGCTCGCCGGCGCGGTGCTGCCCGGCTTCGTCGGCGCGGGGCTGCTGCACGCTGCGCACGGCCTCGTCGCAGGGCTCGCGTCGTGGCTGCAGTGGCTGAGCGGCTCGCGCATCGCGGTGTGGACCGGACCGGCGCCGAGCGCGTGGGCGTTCGTCTGCGCGATGGTCGGCGTCGCGTGGTGGCTGGCGCCGCGCGGCCTGCGCCATCGCTGGAGCGGCGCGTTGTGGATGGTGCCGCTGTTCGCATGGCCGGCGGAACGGCCCGCGATCGGCGACGTGCGCTTCACGGCGCTCGACATCGGCCAGGGCATGGCCGTGCTGGTCGAGACGCACACCGCGAACACGCTGTTCGACACCGGTCCCTACTATTCGCCCGACAACGACGCGGGCAATCGCATCATCGTGCCGTTCCTGCATGCGCTCGGTATCGCCCGGCTCGACACGATGATCGTCTCGCACAACGACAACGATCATTCGGGCGGCGCGCTGTCGATCCTCGCGGCGCTCGACGTGGGACTGGTGCGCAGCTCGCTGGCCCTCGAGACGCCGATCGTGCGGGGGTCGCCGCATCACGAACGCTGCCTGCCGGGCCAGGGCTGGACCGTCGACGGCGTGCGCTTCGACCTGCTCGCGCCGCCACCCGGGGTGTATGCCGCCGCGGGCGGCAAGGCGCTGAAGGCCAACGCGAAGAGCTGCGTGGTGCGCGTCGAGTCGAGGGGCCGCGTCATGCTGCTGACGGCGGACATCGAGAAGCCGCAGGAAGCCGCGCTGGTCGATCGCCAGCGCGACGCGATCGCCTGCGACGCGATGCTGGTGCCGCATCACGGCAGCCGCACGTCGTCGACCGACGACTTCCTCGATGCCACCCACCCGTCGCTGGCGATCGTGCAGGCCGGTTACCTGAACCGCTTCGGCCATCCGCGGCCCGACGTGATGGCGCGTTACGACGCCCGCGGCATCGAGGTGCTGCGGAACGACCGCGAGGGTGCGATCACGGTCGCGTTCCGGAGTGGTTCGATGGCCGTCGAGCGCTATCGCACCCGCCATGCGCGCTACTGGTACGACCGTTGACGAGCGGCCGCGTCCGGTGGTGTCGGGCGGTCGGGTCGGCGGTGCCGTCGAGCCGCCGCGACGCGTCCTGCGTTGCACCGTGCGCGAACCACCAACGGACGTGCACTCCGTGCCGATGCCATCGATCGAACTCGGCGCCTCCGTCGAAGCGGCTCGGCGCATCGCTGCCCGGGTGCAACCAGCACCCGCCTGCGAGGTGGACGTCGCAGTGCGTCGGGTGACCGATGGCCGGTTGCTCGAGCAAGCAGGTTGCTGACGCTCGGTCAGCTCGCGCGTCGCCGTCGCCGGCGACGTCCGCATCGG
The DNA here is from genome assembly GCA_903644065.1 of Betaproteobacteria bacterium. Taxonomy (GTDB): domain Bacteria; phylum Pseudomonadota; class Gammaproteobacteria; order Burkholderiales; family Burkholderiaceae_D; genus CAHJXF01. Next base: position 9,109 of record CAHJXF010000084.1, on the reverse strand, counting down.
GTGACGAAACATCCGATTGTCGGGGCCGCCTGCGACGCCGTCGGAACCCGCATCCGGCAACGCTTACACGCCTTGGCGCGATCGACGATCGTCGCCGGCTCGATCCCGTCGGCGACGCGCTCGCGTGCGAGGCGACTCGCGGCGCTGCGCCTCGGGCCGTCGCGCACAGCGGCGTGCGCACCGCCCACCGTCACGGCGGCGCGTCGACGACCCGCATCCCCGCCCAGCGCCGCAAAGCCGCTTCGACGCCGATCAGGTCGAGGACGCGCGCCACCGTGTCGTCGACCAGGTCGTCGATCGTCTCCGGACGCTGGTAGAACGCCGGCACCGGCGGCATCACGATGCCGCCCATCTCGGTGACCGCGACCATGTTGCGCAGGTGCGCGAGATTGAGCGGCGTCTCGCGGGTCAGCAGCACCAGGCGGCGGCGCTGCTTGAGCATGACGTCGGCCGCCCGCGACACGAGGTTGTCGGACAGCCCGTGGGCGATCGCGGCCAGCGTCTTCATCGAGCACGGCGCGACGATCATGCTGTCGGCGTCGAACGAGCCGCTCGCGATCGAGGCGCCGATGTCGCGCACCCCGTGCGCGACGTCGGCCAGCGCCTCGATGTCGGCCCGCTTCATGTCGAGCTCCTGCAGCGCGGTGAGCGCGCCCGACGCCGACACGACGACGTGCGTCTCGATCCGCTCCACGTCCTTCAAGCGCTGCAGCAGTCGCACGCCGTACACGGCGCCGCTCGCACCGGTCAGGGCGACGACGATCCGCCTCATCGGGTCGCGGCGACCGACGACACATCGGCGACCACCGCATCGCGCGACGGCCGCTTGCGATAGCTCCACGCCAGGATGGCGATGCCGGACAACACCATCGGGATCGACAGCCACTGGCCCATCGACAGGTGCAGCGCGAGCAGGCCGAGGAAGTCGTCGGGCTCGCGCGTGAACTCGACGCAGAAGCGGACCACGCCATAGCCGATCAGGAACACCCCCGACACCGCGCCGTCGGGCCGCACGCGACGCGCGAAGCCCCACACGACGAGGAACAGCAGCAGCCCCTCGCCGCCCACCTCGTAGAGCTGCGACGGATGGCGCGGCACGCCGTCGCCGGCTTGCGGGAACACCATCGCCCACGGCACGTCCGTCGCGCGGCCCCACAACTCGCCGTTGATGAAGTTGCCGAACCGGCCGGCCGCCAGCCCGGTCGGCACCAGCGGCGCGCCGAAGTCGGCGATCTGCCAGAAGGTGAAGCCGCGGCGCATCGCGAAATAGAGGAACGCGAGCATCACGCCGATCAGGCCGCCGTGGAACGACATGCCGCCTTCCCAGACCTTCAACAGGTCGAGCGGATGGGCGAGGTAGTGACCCGCCTTGTAGAACACCACATAGCCGAGCCGGCCGCCGACGATGGTGCCCAGCATGCAGTAGAACAGCAGGTCGTCGAGATCGCGGTTGGTCAGCTTCGTCAGGCCGCGCGCGATGCGCCAGCGGCCCAGCACCAGCACCAGCGTAAAGGCCAGGAGATACATCAGCCCGTACCAGCGGACGGCGAGCGGGCCGACGTGGAACGCGACGGGATCGAATTGCGGGTGGACGAGCATGAGGGGTCGGGCGAGCGCTCGGGGGGTCGGCTAAGATCGCGAGTGTAGCCAAGCGCGCGTGCTCGTCGGGCCCGACGTCGCCGACTCGCCCGGCTTTGTCGCGAACCACGGGTCCATTCGTCCGAACGGCTCGCATTCCGCGCCGGGCCATTCGCCGACGGTCGCGACGAAGCCAGTCGACCCGACGACGCCGCCGTCGCGAAGCGCTGATCGCGACGCTTCCCGCACCCCAGACCACTCGAGGATTTCCCGTGCCGTACAACGAACGATCGAAGCACGTCACCCAGGGCGACCTGCGCGCGCCCAACCGCGCGATGTACTACCCGATGGGCTACACGCGGGCCGACTTCGACAAGCCGATGATCGGTGTCGCCAACGGCCACTCGACCATCACGCCGTGCAATGCCGGCCTGCAGAAGCTGGCCGACGCCGCCATCGCCGCGATCGAGGCCGCGGGCGGCAAGGCCCAGGTGTTCGGCACGCCGACCGTGTCGGACGCGGTGGCGATGGGCACCGAGGGCATGAAGTACTCGCTGGTGTCGCGCGAGGTCATCGCCGACTGCATCGAGGTCGCGGTGATGGGGCAATGGATGGACGGCTGCGTGGTGGTCGGCGGCTGCGACAAGAACATGCCGGGCGGAATGATCGCGATGGCCCGCACCAACGTGCCGTCGATCTACGTCTACGGCGGCACCATCAAGCCGGGTCATCACGCGGGCAAGGACCTGACCATCGTGTCGGTGTTCGAGGCGGTCGGCCAGTTGAGCGCCGGCACGCTGTCGCGCGACGACTTCGACGCGATCGAGGAGAAGGCCTGTCCGTCGGCCGGCTCGTGCGGCGGCATGTACACGGCCAACACGATGAGCTCGTCGTTCGAGGCGCTCGGCCTGTCGCTGTTGCATTCCTCTTCGATGGCCAACCCCGACGCCGAGAAGACCGACTCGGCCGCCGAGTCGGCGCGCGTGCTGGTCGACGCCGTGAAGGCCAACCGCCGGCCGCGCGACATCATCACGCGGCAATCGATCGAGAACGCGGTGGCGGTGATCATGGCCACAGGCGGCTCGACCAACGCGGTGCTGCACTTCCTCGCCATCGCGCATGCCGCCGAAGTCGAGTGGACCATCGACGACTTCGAGCGCATGCGCCGCAAGGTGCCGGTGCTGTGCGACCTGAAGCCGTCGGGCCGCTACGTGGCCACCGACCTGCATCGCGCCGGCGGCGTGCCGCAGGTGATGAAGATGCTGCTCGAGGCCGGGTTGCTGCACGGCGACTGCCTGACCATCACCGGCCGCACCATCGCCGAGGAGCTGGCCGACATCCCCGCGACGCCGCGCGCGGACCAGGACGTGATCCGCCCCATCGAGGACCCGATGTACGCGGAAGGGCATCTCGCCATCCTGCGCGGCAACCTGTCGCCCGAAGGCTGCGTCGCGAAGATCACGGGCCTGAAGAACCCGCTGATGACCGGGCCGGCGCGCGTGTTCGATTCGGAGGACGACGCGATGGCCGCGATCATGGCCAAGCGCATCGTGGCGGGCGACATCGTGGTGATCCGCTACGAAGGACCGCGCGGCGGACCCGGCATGCGCGAGATGCTGGCACCGACATCGGCGCTGGTCGGCCAGGGCCTCGGCGAGACGGTGGGCCTGATCACCGACGGCCGCTTCTCGGGCGGAACCTGGGGCATGGTCGTCGGGCACGTGTCGCCCGAGGCCTTCGTGGGCGGCGCCATCGCGCTGATCGAGGAAGGCGATTCGGTGACGATCGACGCGCACCGATTGCTGCTGCAGCTGAACGTCGACGATGCGGTACTCGACGCGCGACGCGGCGCCTGGCAGCCGCCGGCGGCGCGCTACACGCGCGGCGTGCTGGCCAAGTTCGCCAGGCTCGCGTCGACCGCCAGTCGCGGCGCGGTCACCGACGGGGCGACCTGATCGCCGGCGTCCTGCCGCCGACGCCGAGCGGGTTCAACGACGCCGCGGGGCGCGCGCCGAAAGGGTCTTCTTGATGCGCTCCTCGCGCACCTTCTCGACGTCGTCGTGGGCCTTCTTCTTGTCGAGCCCGAAGTACGGTTCGATGACCTCGAACCACGCCAGCGCGAGGCCGAACGGCAGCAGCACGATCCACCACGACCAGTGGCCGACGGGACCCAGTTCGAACCACTTCATCAGCAGCAGCAGGACACCGATTGCCAGGAACCACATGGCCATTCCCCAGAGAAGCGATCGTCGAATATATACGAGCCGTCCATCGAGCCCGATGGCACTGTCGCCGTGGTGCCACAGGCGGCTCCGTCGCCGCGCCACGCATGCGGCGACGGCCGGGCCGTCAGACGATGGTGCGATGGTTATCGGCACCCGCCGACGAAAGGTGAAGGCCGCGGCCTGGCGGGCCATCGTGATCGGCGTCGCGCTGGTCGTCCGCATCCCGGCGGCAGCCGCCGATGACGGGGACCTCGCTCGCGAGAAGCAATGCCTCGGCTGCCACGCGGTGGATCGCAAGCGGGTCGGGCCGGCCTACCAGGATGTCGCGGCGCGCTATGCCGGCGATGCCGGGGCCGAGGCGCGCCTCGCCGGGAAGATCAGAAAAGGTGGCGCGGGCGCCTGGGGCGTGGTGCCGATGCCGATGAACGACGTCACCGCCGCCGAGGCGGAGCGCCTCGCGCGCCGGGTGCTGAGGCAGAAGTAGGAAGCAGAAGTAGGAAGCAAAAGCAGAAGCAGGAAGCAAAAGCAGAAGCAGGAAAGCAGAAGCGGGAGCACGGTTCCACGGCGCACCGGCGGCCGTGTCAGGCGCTCGCCAATGCCGTGATCAGCGAGCGATGGGCCGAGGCGCCGGTCGCGGCACCGTCGCCGACGGCGATCGCGACGCTGCCGAACGGACGCGCCGCGTCGCCGCAGGCGAACACGCCGGCGACCGTGGTCGCGAGCCCGTCGTCGCGGCGCACGAACGGCCCTGCCGGGCCGCCATCGAACGTGCAGCCGGCCTGCTCGGCGAGCGGACTCGCCATCCGCGTGGTGGTCACGGTGAAGAGGCCTTCGAACGCGATCCGCCGACCGTCGTCGAGATGCACCGTCGCCCGCTCGCCGATCCGCACCACGCGACTCGGTTCGATCGTGACGCCGCGCCGGCCGAGCGCGTCGACCTGCGCCCGGTCCAGTGCGAGCCGGCCGTCGAGGAACAGCGTCACCGTTCCCCAGTCGGGCAGCAGCAGCGCCTGGTGCAGGGACATCGGACCCGACGCGAGGATGCCGATACGACCGCGCTCGAGCTCGTAGCCGTGGCAGTACGGGCAGTGGAACACGCTCGTCCCCCAGCGTTCGAACAGGCCGTCGATCGCCGGCAGCTCGTCGACGACGCCGGTCGCGAGCACGAGGCAGCGCGTCCGCAGGCGCTCGCCGCCGGCCTCGATCACCGTCGAGCGCTCGCCTTCGCGGTCGACGAAGCGGGCCGTGTCGTCCAGCCAGCGCACGTTCGGATAGGCGAGCAGCTGTCGTCGTGCCGCGGCGACGATCGCCGCCGGATCCTCGCCGTCGTGTCCGATGAAGCCGTGCGCCGAGCCGCTGAAACGATTGCGGCGCAGGTTCGCGTCGACGACGACCACGTCGCGACGCGCGCGCGCCAGTTGCAGCGCCGCGGACAGCCCCGCGTAGCTGCCGCCCACGACGATCGCTTCAACGTCCATGCTGTGTCTCCCAGTTGGTGGCGCGGGCGCCGGTCATGCCGCGATGGAACGTTGCGGACAGCGCGGCGAGCGTCACGCCGTCGAGCCGCTGGAGCAGCAGCTGCTCGGCGTCGCGATAGGCCGTGTCCAGCGCGGCATTGACCGCCTTCTCGACCAGGCAGTCCGGATGATGGTGGCGATGCCCGACCGCGAGCAGCGGGGGCGCCCCCAGCGCCTCGTGGATGTCGCGCAGCGTGATGCTGGCGAGCGGGCACGACAGCATCCAGCCGCCGCCGTGACCCTTCGTCGACACGACGAATCCCGCCCGTCGCAGGCCGGCCAGCGACCGCCGGATCACGACGGCGTTGGTCTGCATCGCATCGGCCAGCCGCTCCGAGGTGACCGGACCGTCCATCTCCGCCATGTGCAGCAGGACGTGGAGCACGCCCGACAGTCTGTTGTCCATTCACGTAACATCATATGTTGCATGAGATGCCGATGCAAGCGCCGTTCGCGGCGGCCTCGTCGCGGTCGCCGACGAATAAAAAAAGGCCACCCGCAGGTGGCCTCTTCTCGACCGCGGCTGACTTACTGGACCACCGCCACCAGTTCCTTGTTGCCGCCCTTGTACGTGTACAGGGTCAGCGCGCCGTTCTTGATGTCGCCGTTCTTGTCGAACGAGATGTGGCCGGTCACGCCGTCGTACTCTTCCTTGGCGAGGAACGGCAGGTACTTCGCCGGGTCGGCCGACTTGGCCTTGACCATCGCGTCGGCCATCACCATCACCGAGTCGTAGACGTACGGCGCGTAGATCTGCACGTCGATGCCGAACTTCTTCTTGTAGTTGTCCTTGAACGCGGTCATCGGGCCTTCCTTGCCCTTGACGACGCCGCCCGCCTCGGCGCAGATCACCTGGCCGTCGGCCATGCCATCGCCGGCCAGCTTGGCCAGCTCGGTCGAGCAGATGCCGTCGCCGCCGAGGAACTTCGACGTGATGCCGAGCTGCTTCATCTGCCGCAGCATCGGCCCCGCCTGCGCGTCCATGCCGCCGTAGAAGACGACATCCGGCTTCTTGCCCTTGACCGAGGTCAGGATCGACTGGAAGTCGGTCGCCTTGTCGGTCGTGTGCTCGGTCGAGACGACCTTGGCGCCCGCCTTGGTCGCGCCCTTCTTGAACTCGTCGGCGACGCCCTGGCCGTAGGCCGACGCGTCGTCGATCAGCGCGACCGACTTGCCCTTCAGCGTCGTCGCGGCGTACTTGCCGAGCGCGGCGCCGAGCTGTCCGTCGTTGGCGCAGACCCGGAACGCGGTCTTGAAGCCCTGCAACGTGTACTTGGGGTTCGTCGCCGACGGCGAGATCTGCGGGATGCCGGCGTCGAAGTAGATCTTCGACGCGGGAATGGTGGTGCCCGAGTTCAGGTGTCCGATGACGCCGTTGACCTTCGCGTCGACCAGCTTCTGCGCCACCGAGGCGCCCTGCTTCGGGTCGGCCGCGTCGTCTTCCTTCAGCAACTCGAACTTGACCTTCTGGCCGTTGATCATCGTGCCCTTGGCGTTGAGCTCGTCGATCGCCATCTGGGCGCCGTTCTCGTTGTCCTTGCCGAGGTGCGACTGCGGGCCGGAGATCGGCGCGACGTGGCCGATCTTGACGACGAGGTCGTCGGCGAAGGCGGGAGCGGCGACGAAGGCGGTCGCGATGGCAGCGCACAGAACCTTGTGCTGAACATTCATTGATGGAACTCCCAGTCGAGAAAAGCGTGGTGATGGAGGCGCGGTGCGGAACGGCGACGCCGGTCGAACGTCGCGCCGGGTCGCGCATCGGCCCGGACGACGGCGCGTCGGCGGACGGACGCGACAAATTACACGAAACACCGGAGCAAGCATAGTCAATCGACCGGGTCGTTACCGGCGATTCGCTCCGGGTAAACCAGCACTGCTCAAGCTGCACTCGACCATCGCGCGACGCTGCGAGCGCATCCTTCTAAACTGTGACGACCCGCACCGCCTGGAAATCGCCCCGATGCAATTCGACTTCGCGCTCGACCCACGGGCTCGCCCGCCGCATCGCGCCGCCATCGACGCGCTGACGCGTCCCGCCGAGGCGGACTGCGTGGCCCGCCTGCTGGACGCGGCGTCGCACGACGCGCCGGCGCAAGCGCGGATCGACGCGGAGGCGACCCGCCTCGTCGAGACGTTGCGCGGCAAGCGCGTGAAGGCCGGCGGCGTGGACGCGTTGATGCGCGAGTTCTCGTTGTCGTCCGACGAGGGCGTGGCGTTGATGTGTCTCGCCGAAGCGCTGCTGCGCATTCCCGATGCCGGGACGCGCGACGCGCTGATCCGCGACAAGATCGGCGGCGGCGACTGGAACGCGCACGTCGGCCAGAGCCCGTCGCTGTTCGTCAACGCGGCCGCCTGGGGCCTGGTCGTGACCGGCAGGCTGGTCGCGACGCACAGCGCGGTCGGTCTTTCGTCCTCGCTGACCCGTCTCGTCGCGCGCGGCGGCGAGCCGCTGATCCGCAAGGGCGTCGACTTGGCGATGCGCATGCTGGGCCGGCAGTTCGTGACCGGCGAGACGATTGAGGACGCGATCGCCAACGGCCGCGACAACCGGCAGCGCGGCTATCGCTACTCGTACGACATGCTCGGCGAAGCGGCGCTGACGGCCCGCGATGCCGAGCGCTATCTCGCGTCGTATCGTCATGCGATCGAGGCGATCGGCGCGGCAGCCGCGCGCCTCGGGCAGGGTGTGGTCCGCGAGCGACCCGGCATCTCGATCAAGCTGTCGGCGCTGCACCCGCGCTACGCGCGCTCGACGCGCGGGCGGGTGATGCGCGAACTGCTGCCGGTCGTGCGATCGCTCGCCGCTTCCGCGCGCAGCCACGGCATCGGTCTCAACATCGACGCCGAGGAGTCGGAGCGGCTCGACTTGTCGCTCGACCTGCTCGAGGCGCTCGCGGACGATGCGACGCTCGACGGCTGGGACGGCCTCGGCTTCGTGATCCAGGCCTACCAGAAGCGGGCGCCCGCGGTCATCGCGTTCGTGGCCGACCTGGCGCGGCGCACGGCGGCGCGCGAGGCCAACGCCGGTCGGCGCCTGATGGTGCGGCTGGTCAAGGGCGCCTACTGGGACTCGGAGATCAAGCGCGCCCAGGTCGAGGGCCAGGCCGGCTACCCGGTCTACACGCGGAAGGTGCACACCGACATCGCGTACCAGGCCTGCGCCCGCGCGCTGCTCGCGGCCGCCGACGCGATCTACCCGCAGTTCGCGACGCACAACGCGTACACGCTGGCCTGGGTGCGCGAGACGGCCCGCGGCCTCGGCGTCGCCGAGAGCGACTACGAGTTCCAGTGCCTGCACGGCATGGGCGAGACGCTATACGACCAGGTCGTCGCCCGGTCGACGCCGCTCGCGTGCCGCGTCTACGCGCCGGTCGGCAGTCACGAGACGCTGCTCGCCTATCTCGTGCGCCGCCTGCTCGAGAACGGCGCCAACACGTCGTTCGTCAATCGCATCGTCGACGCGCGCGTGCCGATCGCGGAGCTGATCGCCGACCCGGTGCGCGGCGTGCGGGCCACGCTCGGCGCGCCGCATCCGCACATCCCGCTGCCGGTCGACCTGTATCCGGACGGCCGCCGCAACTCGTCCGGCTTCGACGGCGGCAACGAGAGCAGCGTGATCGCGATGCACGACGCGTTGTCCGCGTGGGCCGATCATCGCTGGGACTTCGCGGCGACCGGCGGGTCGCGCATCGTCAACCCCGCGCGGCACGCGGATGTCGTCGGCTCGATCGCCTTCGCCACCCGGGACGACGTCGACGCGGCGGTGGCCCGCGCGGAGGTCGCGGGCCC
>CAHJXF010000083.1 GCA_903644065.1 Betaproteobacteria bacterium | reverse complement strand
GGACGATACCGCGGCGACGCCGCGCGACATTCACTCGCGGTTGAGCGGACGCGGCCCGCGAGGACGCCCGACCGGCGCGGGCGACGCGGCGACCGGCAGCGGCGCGCCGGGAAGGAAGCGGCGGACGAGACGGGCGAGCGTCGGCACCGTCGTCGGGCGTAGCAGGCGGGCGTCGTAGCCGGCCATGCGACGCCGGTTCTCGACCAGGCACAGGTCCACCAGCGCGCGCAGCGAAACACCGCCGCCGACCGATTCGCCGACATTGGCCGGAAAGTTCATGTCCTGCGCTTCGCCGTCCGCGCCGATGCCGCGCGCCATGGACAGGCGATCGCGGATAAGCCGGATCCAGACGGCGGCGACCCGGGCCAGGAAGCCCGGCCGGCGATACCACGGCAAGCTGCGGCGGTACCACGCGATCCAGTTGGCGAAGAAGAGGATGTGGCGGGCTTCTTCCTGGATCACCGGTTCGAACGTCTCGACCAGTTCCTCCGGGAAGTAGGCGGTCTGGCGCGCGGCCTCGAACAGGCCGAACGAGAAGAAGCTGTCGATGCATTCGCTGTAACCGGTCAGCAGCCAGGCCTGCAGCGGGTCGGCGGGCGCGACGTATTCCGGTTCCGGAGCCAGCTCGATGCCGTACGCCTCGACGAGCTTGGACAGCACCTGCTTGTGCCGCGCCTCCTCGCCGCCGTTCATCGTCAACGCCTGGCGCAGCAGCGGATCGGTCACCGTCGCCGCGTAGGTCGTCACGCGGATCGCGGCGCGGCCTTCGGTCTGCACCGCAATGTCCCAGATCGGCAACGACGTGATGCGGGCCAGCGTCGCCGGACCGAGCACCGGCCAGTCGAGGACAGCGGGCTTGTACGGGTTGTGCGTCTCGAGCAGCATCGCGCAAGTCATGCGCAGGTGCGCGGGCGACCCGATGCGAAGCGCACCGCGGTACGCCGCGGTCCAGTGGCGCATCGCATGGTCTGCCGCGGACACGCTGGGAGTGGTGGTCATGGACATGGCAGGGGTCGGTCGCGTGCGAGCGACGCGATTGGCGGTCGATCGACCCGGCCGCCGCGACGCATCGATGTGCAGAGGAGCGGCAGCACCGGCCATGCCCGCGAGCGACATCTCCCGCACCCGGCTTCGCGAGACGTCGATGCGACGGTTTTACCGTGTCGCGAAGCCGGACAGGTCCGCAGCGCGTCGTTGGCGCGGACCGGCGGGCCGCTCGGCCGGCGCGGCACGGCACCCGGCTTCGAGCGACGGCACGGCGGCGGCCGCCTCCGCACTCCGGCGCAAATATGACGGCCATCATATCCATGTTAAGGTCGTCGCATGGACACCGCGCCGACCCGCAAGGAACTCTCGCATCGCCGCATCGTCGACGCTGCCGCGCGGGCGATCCGTCGCGAAGGCTTCGCCGGCGTCGGCGTCGCCGAGGTCATGAAGGCGGCCGGCCTGACGCACGGCGGCTTCTACGCGCACTTCGATTCGCGGGATGCGTTGCTGGTCGCGGCGCTCGACGAGGCGGGCCGCGGCAGCGCCCTGCTGATCGAGCAGGCGAGTCGGGCCGGCGAGTCCAGCGGCGTCAGCCCGTTTCGCGCGCTCGTCGACGGCTACCTCGCCGACGGGTTGCTGAAAGCGGCGGATGCCGGCTGTCCCGTCGCCGCGCTGTGCACCGAGATGCCGCGTCAGTCGCCGCCGGTGCGCAAGGCTTCGACGGTCCGCGTCCGGTCGCTGATGAAGTCCGTGCACCGGTCGCTGGGCGACGGGGCGACGGCCGCCGATGCCGGGGTCGTCGCAGCGACCATGGTCGGGGCGTTGCAACTCGCCCGCACCCTCGGCGGCGCCGAAGGACGTGCACTGCTCGCGGCGACCAGGCGATCGCTGCTCGATCGCCACGATCGACGCTGAAACGCGATCGCATCGCATCGCTCCTCCCTCACGAAGTCCCATATGACAAACATCATATTCAAGACCTGCGCAGCCGGGCGCGGTCCACGTCCATCGGCACCGGTCCGACGACACGGGCCCCTGTCCGCAGGCCGCGACCACGCGAACCGAGGAACGCCGTGAAACCCCCCGCTTTGCCGCTGGCCGCGTCACCGACCGCCCTGCATCCCGCCCCGCCGCTCGCGGCCCCCCACCACGCGCCCACCGCGGCGTCGCAGGTCCCGTCGCCCTGGCCGATCTTCTGGATCGCGAGCATCGCGGTGTTCCTGGTGTCGCTCGACACGACGATGCTGTACGCGGCCTTCGGTTCGTTGCGCGCCGGCTTCCCCGGCTCGACGGCGGCCGACCTGTCGTGGGTCCTCAACGCCTACACGGTGATCTACGCGGCCATGCTGATCCCGGCCGGCGGCCTGGCCGACACGCACGGCCGGAAGCGGGTCTTCCTGTTCGGCGTGGTGCTGTTCCTCGCGGCCTCGGCGGCCTGCGGGCTGGCGGGCAACGTGGGGTGGCTGATCGGCGCCCGCGCGCTGCAGGCCGTGGGCGCCGCCTTGCTGACGCCGGCCTCGCTGTCGATGGTGCTGGCCGCCTTTCCGCAGAACCGGCGGGCGGTGGCCGTGAGTTCGTGGGGCGCGGTCGGCGCGCTGGCCGCCGCGATCGGCCCGAGCCTCGGCTCGTTCGTGATCACGGTCGCCGACTGGCGCTGGGCGTTCTTCATCAACCTGCCGCTCGGCGCCGTGTCGATCTGGCGCGGCCTGGTGGTCCTGGAGGAGGCGCGTCCGGCGAGCGCGGCGCGGCGCCACGTCGACGGCATCGGCATGGCGCTGCTGATCGTCGCGGTCGGCTCGATCGCGCTGGCCATCGTGGAGTCCGAGTCGCCGGCCTGGACGCGGTCGCAGCTGGCCGCGCTCGCCGGGCTCGGCGTCGTGGCCGTCGCCGCGTTCATCGGCTGGGCGCGTGTCGCCCGGGCGCCGCTCGTCCAACTCTCGCTGTTCCGCCACCGGACCTACACGTTCGCCAACCTGGCGACCTTCACGTTCGGTATCGCGTTCGCAATGATGTTCTTCGCGTTCTTCTTCTATATGCGCGAGATCTGGCACTACTCGCTGCCGCGCGCCGGTCTCGCGATCACGCCCGGGCCGCTGCTGGTGGTGCCGGTGGCGATCGTCTCGGGTCGCCTCGCCGCGCGTTTCGGCCACCGACCGCTGCTGGTCTGCGGCGCGCTGCTGTACGCCGCCAGCGGGTCGTGGTTCCTGCTCGTGCCCGGTCTCGAGCCGCACTACCTGACGCACTGGCTGCCCGGCCTGCTGATGAGCGGCATCGCGGTCGGCATGACGCTGCCGTCGCTGTCCGCGGCCGCGGTCAACCGCCTGCCGGCCGACCAGTACGCGGTCGGCAGCGCCGTCAACCAGGCGACGCGCCAGATCGGTTCGGTGCTGGGCGTGGCGCTCACCGTGCTGCTGCTCGGTCACGAAGGCCTGGTGCGCGGCGACTTCACGCCGTTGTACGGACTGCACGCGTCGCTCGGGCTGCTGACCGCGCTGCTGTGCCTGCCGGTCAACACGCGTCCGATGCGAGCCCCGGGCGCGTGACGACGTCGGCGATCCTCAACGCATGCGACCCAGCCGGTCGCCGATCAGCATCTGCATCGCCTGCTCGTAGTGATCGGTGAGCCGTTCCGAAGCCTCGAGCAACTGTTCGCCCGCGTGGACCACGGCGATCAGCGCCGACGCTTCCGACAGGCGGCCGAGCGCTTCGCGCACGCGGCGCCACTGCTCGACGGCGGCCGCGAGGTCGGCACGGATCGGCTCCGACGACAGCGGCAGCTTCTGCAGGTAGTCGAGCGCGGCCTGGTAGCGGCTCGTCAACTCGCGCAGCTGCTCGAGCTGTGCCGCCGACGGCTCGACGGCGAGCAGGAAGCACAGCTTGGTGATGCGCTGGCCCAGCATGCGCTGGCGTCCGGCGACGTTGATCACGTGCAGGCTCGACACCAGGCCCGACGTCTCGAGGAATTCGGTCAGCGCCTCGGCCTCGTCGAGCATGCGCTCGGCCCGCGCGTCGAGCGACGGCAGCAGCGCCGGGACGGGCGGCTGGCCGCAGATCTCGCGCACGTCCTGCCAGGCCGCCGCAACCCGGTCGACCAGCTCGCCGTACCCCCGGGTGCTGATGGCTTTCCGCAGGATGGCGAGGTTGGCTTCCACCCGCTGGATGCAGTCGCCGCCGATCTGCGCCGCCTGGCCGCCTTCGAGGCCGGAAAGCACCTGGGCGTAGCACAGCACCAGTCGTTGCGACAGCATGCGCAACTGCCCCGCGCGGTTGACCGCCTCGCCGGCGCGCGACATGTCGATCACGCTCGACGCCACCACGCCGATGCGCTGGCGCGACCGCATCGCGAGGCTGCGCAGCAGCTCGAAGGCTTCGTCCTCGGTGATGCCGCGCGAGCGCATCAGCACGCCCTTCGCCCGGTCCACCAGCTTGCGTTCCTCGAAGCGCTGCGACAGGCCGACCAGCTCTTCCTTCAGCAGCTGCTCGTGGCGAAAGCGCGCCCGTGCCACCTGGATGATCGACGGCAGTCGATGCCGGGCATAGCCGTCGACGACGTAGGCGTGGACGCTCGACGTGCTGGCCCGCTCGATCTTGACCACGTCGCGATCGGAGGTGAACAGCACGAACGGACAGGGAGCCAGCGTGCCGAGCAGGCGCGCGGCCTCGAACATCGGCGGCGACGGGCTGACCGAGGCCGCGACGACGAGATCGGCCGCGTTTCGCACCACCAACTGCGCCAAGCTCGCCGCGTCGTCGCTCTCGGCCACGACGTCGACCCCGTGACCGGCGAGATCGTCGCGCAGCTCGTCGGCGGCGAGCGGCGCTTCGGTGGCGAGAAGGACGCGGTACATGAAGGATTCCTGGACGGAGGTCGGCAGTGCGGTCGCTGGTGCGGCCGTGCGTCATGCCGGGGCGACGCGCTGCCGATCGCGAGCACCCGCGGTGCCTGACGGCGTCGCCCCGTGGCAGCGTGCCGTCGGCGTGCAGGAGAAAGCAATTTCCGTGCGCCGGCACAGCGTTTGCTTAAGGTTCGATCCGGGCCGTTCCAGTGCAGCAACGGCCAGACGCGCCGACACGCGTCTCGACGCGCATCGATGCGCGTTCCTCGCGGCCTCCCGGCCGAGTCATGACCGCAGGTCTCCTGCACCCATGAACCCATCGAGGATTTTCCATGAGCGCCACCCCCGTCGTATCGATCGAAGGCAACCAGGACCTGCTGATAAGGAACAACGCCCTGCTGAACGCCAACAGCGCCACGCTGCAGGACAACAAGGCGATGCTCGAAGACAACCACGGAACGCTGAACAGCAACCACGGCATCGTGGTCGGCAACAAGAAGGCGCTCGAGGCCAACGCCTCGATGCTCGGCGACAACCATGCGCTGCTGGGCGCCAACAAGAGCGCCCTCGACGGCAACCACGTGCTGCTGGCCGGCAACTCGGTCGCGGTGCGGGCCAACTCCACGGTGCTCGCGGGCAACAGGTCGGCGCTCGCCGCCAACGCCGCGAAGCTCGGCGCCAACAGCGAGGCGCTGGCCGGCAACAAGGCGATGCTCGTGTCGAACCACGACGTGCTGCTGGGCAACGCCGACAGCCTGGTGTCGAACCACGCGCTGCTCGAGTCGAACAAGGGCCTGATGGTCGGCAACAAGCGCACGCTCGACGGCAACGCCTCCACGCTGGTCTCGAACCATGCGCTGCTCGAGTCGAACAAGGGCGCGCTGACCGAAAACCACGCGCTGTTGGTCTCGAACAGCGACGCGCTCGGCGCCAATCACGGCCTGCTCGAGAGCAACCACGGGCTGATGACGTCGAACGCCGACCAGCTCGGCGCCAACGCCGACACGCTGGCCAGGAACTTCGCGATGCTGAAGGGCAACGGCGAGATCGTCGTCGGCAACGCCGAGTCGCTGACGGCCAACCACGCGCTGCTCGAAGCCAACAGCCGGCTGCTGAAGAGCAACGCGACGATGCTCGCGGCCAACCACGACCTGCTGCTGCAGATCGCGGCCAGGCTCGGCGTGATGTAGGACCGAAGCACGACGCGTCGACGCGTGGGTCGATCCACGCGTCGACCCATGCGTCGATCGAAGGACCCGTCGGTGGCGCTCGCCGCCGACCACCCCGACCTTTCGAGCGCTCGAAGATCGACGCGCTCGCATCCCGCACCAGGAGCTTCCATGCTGTTCGCCTCTCCCGCCGTCAACGCGACCGGTCCCAAGGCCACGCGCATCGACCTGTTCAGCTTCACCACGCCGCAGATGAAGGCGTTCCACATCACGTGGATGGCGTTCTTCGTCTGCTTCTTCGCCTGGTTCGCGGCGGCGCCGCTGATGCCGTTGATCAAGAACGAGTTCGGCCTGACCAAGGACCAGATCGCCAACATCAACATCGCTGCCGTCGCGGTGACGATCCTCGTCCGCCTGGTCGTCGGGCCGCTCTGCGATCGCTTCGGCCCGCGACGCACCTACACCTGGCTGCTGTTCCTGGGCGCCCTGCCGGTACTCGGCCTGTCGTTCGCGAAGAGCTACGAGGTGTTCCTGTTCTTCCGCCTGCTGATCGGCGCGATCGGCGCCTCGTTCGTGATTACGCAGTACCACACCAGCGTGATGTTCGCGCCCAACGTCGTCGGCACGGCCAACGCCACGGTCGGCGGCTGGGGCAACGCCGGCGGCGGCGTGACGCAGAGCGTGATGCCGCTGATCGTCGCGGCGCTGGTCGGCCTCGGCGTCGAGCAGGCCTACGGCTGGCGCGTCGCGATGCTGGTGCCGGGCATCGCAATGATCGTCATGGGCTTCGTCTACGCGCGCTACACGCAAGACACGCCGCAGGGCGACATCGTCGACCTGCGCGCGCAGGGCATCGCGGTCGACTCGGGCAAGAAGGGCGGCCTCGCGATCTTCGCGCAGGCGGCGCGCAACTACCGCGTGTGGATGCTGGCGGCGACCTACGGCGCCTGCTTCGGCGTCGAGATCTTCATCCACAACATCGCGGCCAGCTACTACGTCGACAGCTTCGGCCTGTCGCTGCAGAGCGCGGGTTTCGCGGCCGGCATCTTCGGCGCGCTGGCGCTGTTCGCCCGCGCGCTCGGCGGCATCTTCAGCGACCGCATCGCGCGCGGCCGCGGCCTCGACGGCCGCACCGGCTTCCTGTTCGTCTGCATGATCGGCGAGGGCGTCGGGCTGCTGATGTTCGGCCGGGCGCCGTCGGTCGGTCTCGCGATCGCCGCGATGTCGTTCTTCGGTCTGTTCACGCACATGGCCTGCGGCGCGACCTACGCGCTGATGCCGTTCATCGACCGGAAGGCGCTCGGCGGCGTGGCCGGCCTGATCGGCGCCGGCGGCAACGTCGGCGCGGTGATCGCGGGCTTCATCAACAAGGCGTCGCCGTCGACGTCGCAGACCCTGTGGGTCCTCGGCCTCGTGGTCCTGGCGACCGGCCTGTGCGCGATCGCGGTCCGGTTCTCGCCGGCCCACAAGGC
Source organism: Betaproteobacteria bacterium (assembly GCA_903644065.1). Classification (GTDB taxonomy): domain Bacteria; phylum Pseudomonadota; class Gammaproteobacteria; order Burkholderiales; family Burkholderiaceae_D; genus CAHJXF01. Next base: position 4,399 of record CAHJXF010000083.1, on the reverse strand, counting down.
GACCGAGCAGAAGCTGCTCGACGAGGCGCTGGCCGCGCGCGACGCGATGTCGCCGAGCGGCGGGCTGGTACCCGCCTGAGGCGCCGCGCGCGCACACGGGAGACCTGTTCGCGACGTCCGTCGCGGCGTACGCTGTGCGTTTCGACAGGACGCCCGCGATGTACCTGCCGCCCGGCTACGGTACCGTCTTTCCCTACTTCTTCGTCGACGATGCGGAAGCCTTCGTCGCTTTCCTCGCGACGGCTTGGGCGGTGACGAAGTCGGTCGCTCGATGCGCCCCGACGGTCGCATCGGCAACGCTCGGGTTCGTCTCGGCACGTCGACCGTCATGGTCAGCGAATCCTCGCCGGCGTTCCCGGCGATGCCGGCGTCCTTCTACCTCTACGTCGCCGATGCCGACGCCGCCACGGCTCGGGCGCTGACCTTCGGCGCGACCCTGACGATGGCTGTCGCGGACATGCCGTACGGCGACCGGCAGAGCGGCGTTCGCGATGCACACGGCAACCTGTGGTGGCTGTCGCAGCGGACGGTCCAGGAGCCCTATCGCGACTGACACGTCGGGGCCCGCGCGACCGGCCTCAGGCCGCGATCAGCGCCGGACGGATGCCGGCGAACAGGCTGACCAGCGGCTCGGGGCGGTGCATCAGGTAGCCCTGGGCCAAGTCAACGCCGAGTCCGGCGAGCGCGTCGCACACGTCCTGGCGCTCGACGAACTCGGCGATGGTCCGCACGCCGACGACCTTCGCGACTTCGCAGAAGCAGCGCACGGCGGCGTAGTCGAGCTCGTCCTCGAGCAGGTGGGTGACGAAGTGGCCGTCGATCTTGAGGAAGTCGACCGGCAGCGACTTCAGGTAGCCGAACGACGATGCGCCGGCACCGAAGTCGTCGAGCGCGATCTTCACGCCCATCGAGCGCAGCTCCTCGATGAACGAGCGGGCCTCGGCGAGGTGCGTGATCGCCGCGGTCTCGGTGATCTCGAAGCACAGCTTGCGCAGGTCGAGCGCGCTCTGCCGGATCAGCTGGACCACGTCGCGGTGGAACGCGCGATCGCCGAGCGACTGGCCCGACAGGTTGACCGCCATCATCTCGATGGCGACGTCGGCGCGCTCCGCGGCCCGCAACTGCTGCAGGGCGTTGCGCACCACCCAGCGGTCGATGCGGGTGGCGAGATGGAAGCGCTCGGCGGCCGGCAAAAAGGCGCCGGGCGGCACCAGGGTGCCGCCCGGTTCGCGCAGGCGCAGCAGCACTTCGAAATGCAGGCCGTCAACGGCGCCGCTGATCGGCACGATGCGCTGGCCGAACAGCTCGAAGCGGTCTTCGTCGAGCGCGAGCTCGAGACGGCTCACCCACTGCATGTCGCCATGGCGCGCCTGCAGGACCTGGTCCGAGTCGAACCAGGCGTGCACGCGATTGCGGCCCGCGTCCTTGGCCGCGTAGCAGGCCGCGTCGGCCGCCTGCAGCAGCGCCTTGGTCGAAGTCCAGCGCTCGTCGACCGGCACCAGCCCGATGCTGGTCCCGACGCGAAAGCGCCGCCCGTCGTGCACGAAGCGGAACTCGTCCATCTGGTCGCAGATCTTCTGGGCGACCCGCTGCGCGTCGTGGACGCCGCTGTGTTCGAGGATGACGCCGAACTCGTCGCCACCGAGGCGGGCGATCGCGTCCTGGCCGCGCACGCAACCGCGCAGCAGGGCGCTCACCTGGCGCAGCAACTGGTCGCCGGCCGCATGGCCGCAGGCATCGTTGACCAGCTTGAACTGATCGAGGTCGACGTACAGCAGCGCGCCGATCTTCATCGGGTCGCCGCGAGCGAGCAGCGCCGCCAGGCGCGTCTCGAACTCGCCGCGGTTGAGCAGGCCGGTCAGCAGGTCGTGCGTCGCACGGTGGCTCATCTCCCGACTCAGGCGACGTTGCTCGGACACGTCGCGAAAGACCAGGACGGCGCCGTGCACGCGGCCATCGGCTTGCCGGATCGGCGAGGCCGAATCCTCGATGCCGTACTCGAGCCCGCTCCGCGAGATCAGCGTGATGCTGCGCGACAGGCCGACGTTCCTCTCGTTCGACAGGCAGAGCGCCACCGGATCGTGCGCCGCCAGTCGGGTCTGCTCGTCGACGGCCACGAAGATGCGGGCCAGCGGTTGCCCGACCGCCTCGGCCTTGATCCAGCCGGTCATGCGCTCGGCGACCGGATTGAGCCACAGGACCACGCGCTCGTTGTCGGTCGTGACGACCGCGTCGCCGATCGAGTCGAGCGTGACCTGCAGCAGCTCGCGGCTGCCGGCGAGATCGCGCTCCATCTGCTTGCGGCGCGTGATGTCCTGGAACGCGCCGACCAGGCGTCGGGGGCGACCGTCCTCGAACTCCACCGAGCCGACCGCCCGTGCCCAGAACGAGCGGCCGTTCGCGGTGATCGACGCGAGTTCGAGGTCGAACGACGTGCCCGCGACCATCGCCTCGCGCACCGCGTCCTGCAGGTCCCGCCGTGCGGCCGGCTCGAAGAAGTCGAGCGAGCTCTCGACGGTCGGCTGGTAGTCCGCGTCGACCTCGTTCAGGCGTCGCGTCTGCTCCGACCACGAGAGCCGCCGGTCGTGGAAGTCGAGCACCCAGCCGCCCACGCCGGCGACCTCCCCCACCCGTTCGAGGAACTCCTGGCTGGCGCGCAACGCTTCCTCGGCGTGCTTGCGCTGCGTGATGTCGGCCCGCGTGCCGTGCATCCACAGCGCCCGGCCGTTCGCGTCGCGCGCCGACACCCGTCCGCGGTCGAGGACCCAGATCCACGAGCCGTCCCGGTGCCGGACGCGGCATTCGCATTCGTAGTAGTCGCGCAGGCCCTGGTAGTGGGCGCGCTTGAGCGCCATCGCCTTCGGCAAGTCGTCCGGATGCAGCAGGTCGCGCCAGGTCTGCCCGTTGGTGCGGCCCAGTTCCTCGAGCGTGTAGCCGACGATCTCGGCCCAGCGCTCGTTGTAGCGGGTCTCGTCGCTGTCGATGTCGACCTCCCAGGTCCCGGCGTCGGTCCCTTCGAGGATGCGCGCCATGCGCGCCTGCTGTTCCAGCAACTCGCGTTCGGCACGACGGCGCTCGGTGACGTTGGCGCTGACGCTCATCGAACGTTCGGGTCGTCCCGCCGCGTCGCGCGCCAGCACCGACGACAACTGGATGTCGATGACGCTGCCGTCTTTCCGCACCATCCGGTAGTCGATGTCGTGGCAGACGCCGGTGGTGAAGAAACGCGGCAGGACTTCCTCCGTCGCGATGCGGCGCGACTCGTCGTCCAGGAAGTCGCCGATCGGCCGGCCGAGGACTTCGTCGCGGCGGTAGCCGAGCTCGGCGAGCCACGCATCGCTGACGGTCAGCAAGCGACCGTCGCGATCGATCGAGTGCAGCATCGCGGGCGTCGACTTGTAGAGCTCGGCGATCCGCGCCTCGGTCCGCGTCGCCTGCGCGTCGGACTCGAGAGTGGTCTGGCGGAACTCGAGCGCCTGGGCGGCGACCTGCGCCAGCTCGCGCAACACGCGGCGCTGCATCGGCGTCATCGCATGGGGCACGTGGTCGACGACGCACAGCGTCCCGACGACCATGCCGTCGGACAGGACGATCGGCGCGCCGGCGTAGAAGCGGATGCCGTCCGGCCCGGTCACTTGCGGATAGTCTGCGTAGCGCGCGTCCCGGCGCGCGTCCTCGATCACCATCACGTCGTCGCCGAGCAGCGCCAGCGCGCAGAACAACCACTCGCGCGGCAGTTCGGTCACGCCCGCCATGCCGATGGCGGACTTGAACCACTGGCGATGCGCGTCGATCAGGCCGACCAGCGCGATCGGCGTGTCGCACAACGCGGCCGCCGCCGCGGTCAGCGAGTCGAACAGGGGCTCGCGACTCGTGTCGAGCACCGCCAAAGCCCCCAGGCGCTGGAGGCGAGCGGCCTCGTTGGCGGGACGTGGAGCGGGAAAGGACATGCGGGCCTCGTCAATCCGGATCGGCGGGCGATGGATCGGGCCCATCTCGTTGATCGGCCGAAACTCGATCGGCTTGAGTCCGATTCGTCGAACGGTCGTGGCATCCGCTCGCGGGCGGCCGCGCCGTGACCGCAGCGCGCGGCGAACAAGCCGGTCCGCCACCGGGGCGCTTGGTGCCCGCCATGCAACTGGATCGAGGACAAGCTTTTCGAGCGGCGACTTGATCGAGCGCACCCGATCGTCCGTGCCGGCCGGCGTCGACGGCGACACGCCGGCCGCGCAGGCGCTCGGCACGCGCTTCGCGGTCGGCGGCTATCCGACGATGGTGCCGTTCGAGGCCGACGGCATCGCGGCCACGCGCCTGCCAGGCCGAGCGCCGCCGCTCAGGTCGGCGCTGTCGTAGGCGAAAAGTTGATTGTTAGGCATCTGGAATTTGGTTCCCGCGCCGA
>CAHJXF010000082.1 GCA_903644065.1 Betaproteobacteria bacterium | reverse complement strand
GCGACGTCCTGAAGATCGGCGACGGCGGGACGCCGATGCGCGTCGCGCTCGGGCGGGACGGCGTTCGGCGGCCGGTTCGCCGATCGCCTCCGGCAGAGCGGGAGAGCCGGTCGATCGGGCGATCGATCGATTTCCGATGCGGCGGATCGCCCCGGCCATCGGCGCCGGCCCGTCTTCGCAGGCGTCTCTCGGCATCGACGCATCCTCGATCGAGCCGGGCTCCAGCTGGTAGACACGGTCGAACTGCACCGTGCCGTGGCGGCCGCGTTTCTTGATCGTGCCCGGGATGCCCTGCGTCAGCTATCGACCCCAAACAAACGCTCTTTCAACGCCGCCTGAGCGTGCGGATCGGCGACTCGTGCGGACGAAAGAGCGTATCCCTCGACCATGTTTCATCGCATCACGAAACGTGGTTTCGGGGCTTGATCGACCAAGGCCGAAGGCGAGGTCGCGCTGCGGGCGAAGCGCCGCTCGGGTCGTGGAGCCTGTTCTACCCGCCACCGCCTCGATACGTCGCGACGATCATCGACGCCGCCTTTTCCGCGATCATGATCGTCGGCGAGCAGGTGTTGCCGGACGTGATCGTCGGCATGATGGCCGAGTCCACCACCCGCAGCCGCTCGACGCCGTGCACGCGCAACTCGGCATCGACCACCGCGCGGGCGTCGCTCGCCGGCCCCATCTTGCAGGTGCCGACCGGATGGAAGATGGTCGTGCCGATCTTGCCGGCCGCGATGGCCAGGGCCTCGTCGGTCTCGTACTCCGGACCCGGCAGGAACTCGGCGGGCGCGTAGCGCCGCATGGCCTGCTGCGCCACGATCTTCCGTGTCAGCCGGATGCTTTCGGCGGCCACCTCGAGGTCCGCGGGCGCGGTGAGATAGTGGGGCGCGATGCGCGGCGCAACGTCGGGGTCGGCCGACACCACGTGCACGCTGCCGCGCGACGCGGGCTGCAGGTTGCACACCGACGCCGTGAAGGCCGGGAAGGTGTGCAGCGGTTCGCCGAAGCGGTCGAGCGACAACGGCTGCACGTGGTACTGCACGTTCGCGTACGGCCGGTCCGGCGAACTGCGCGCGAAGGCGCCCAGCTGGCTCGGCGCCATCGCCATCGGCCCGCGCTGCATCGTCAGGTACTGGACGCCCATCCACGCCTTGCCGTGCCATTTGCTGGCCATCGTGTTCAACGTGCGCGCGTTCGTCAGCTTGAAGGCCATGCGCAGCTGCAGGTGGTCCTGCAGGTTCTCGCCGACGCCGGGCAGCGCATGACGCACCTCGATGCCGGCCGCGCGCAGCCGTTCCGGCGCGCCGATGCCCGCGCGTTGCAGCATGGCCGGCGAGCCGATCGATCCGGCCGAGAGGATGGTCTCGGCGCGCGCCGTCACTTCGAATTCGACGGCGCGCTGCCTGAACGAGACGCCGACGCAGGTGCGGCCTTCGAAGCGCAACCGCGCATCGAGCGCCTCGGTCACGAGCACGACGTTGCCGCGTTCGTGGCGGCCCTTCAGCAGCGGATGGAGAAAGGCCTTGGCCGCGTTCCAGCGCACCCCGCGCTTCTGGTTGACCTCGAAGTAGCCGCAACCTTCGTTGTCGCCGCGATTGAAGTCGTCGATGCGCGGAATGCCCGCCTCCCCGGCCGCGTCGCGAAACGCGTCGAGCAGGTCCCAGTGCAGGCGCTGCTTCTCGACGCGCCATTCGCCGCCGTGGCCGTGGAAGCGGGCGCGTTCCGCGCGCGTCGCATCGGTCTCGCCGGTGCGCCGCGCCGCCTCGTCCAGCGCCCAGTGGTTCTCGCTCTTGCGGAACAGCGGCAGCACGTCGTCCCACCCCCAGCCCGGGCTGCCGGCGGCGGCCCAGTCGTCGTAGTCGCGACGCTGCCCGCGCATGTAGATCATCCCGTTGATCGACGACGAGCCGCCGATCACCTTGCCGCGCGGGTAGAGCAGGGTACGGCCGTCGAGCCCGGCCTCGGCCTCGGTGCGAAAGCGCCAGTCGGTGCGCGGGTTGTCGATACAGTAGAGATAGCCGACCGGGATGTGGATCCACGCGTAGTCGTCCATGCCGCCGGCCTCGATCAGCAGCACCGACACGCGCGGGTCGGCGGACAGGCGGTTGGCGAGCACGCAGCCCGCGGTGCCGGCCCCGACGACGATGTAGTCGAAGGTACTGGTGATGGCGCTCGTCATCGGATCACCTCGCTCCAGCAGGTCACGACCTGCAATCCATCGACTTGCGCGAAATGTGCATCGTAGGTGAACAAGGCGACCCGGGCGGTCAGGGCCGACGCGGCGATCCAGAGATCGTTGGTGGGCACCGGCGTTCCGGCCGTTCGCAACTGCAGGTAGACCGCCGCGTACACGGTGGTGACGCGTTCGTCCACGTCCAGCACCGCGACGCGCGGAGAGGCGAGGAAACGGGCGAGGTCGCGTTCGTTGACGACCGATCGCGAGCCGGACGCGAACCCCGAGCGGAGCTCGCCGAGCACCACGGTCGACAGGAACAATCCGTCGGCCATCGAGAACAACTCGACCGCCGCGGGGACTCCCCTGCGGAAGGCCGTATAGGCATTCGTGTCGACGGCGACACCGATCACCGCCACAACGCGGGGTCGACCTCCGCCATCGGCGCGACGCCGGCCACGAACTCGGCCTCGTCGTGCGCCGTCCACCGGCCCGCGAGACCGTCCAGGTCGCGATACGGCCCGTCGTGCGGCCGACGCTCGCGCGGTTTCAACCCGTTGCGGATGAAGTGCTGCATCAGCGTGTTCACGCTGATGCCCCGCGTGTCGGCTTCGCGCTTCAGTCGAGCATGCGTGGTGTCGTCGATGTTGCGAACGATGATGCTGGCCACGGAATCTCCTTCTGATAGCACGATATCACGTCACGACGGTACCGGCCGGCACAGCGCCGCCGCGTGGAACGCGATGTGGTCGGCGACGAAGGTCGAGATGAAGTAGTAGCCGTGGTCGTAGCCGGCATGGCGCCTGAGCGTGAGCGGCTGGTCGGCGGCCCGGCAGGCCGCCTCGAACGCTTCCGGATGGAGTTGCGCTTCGAGAAAGTTGTCGGCCAGTCCCTGGTCGACCAGGATGCCGTCCGGATAGGGCCGGCGGGCCTGCGTCATCAGCGCGCTCGCATCGTGCGCCGTCCACGCCGAACGGTCGCTCCCGAGGTACGACGAGAACGCCTTCTCGCCCCATGGGCAGAGTGTCGGCGCCGCGATCGGCGCGAAGGCCGACACCGAGCGGAACAGGCCGGGATGGCGCAACGCCAGCGTCAGCGCGCCGTGGCCGCCCATCGAGTGACCGAAGATCGACAGACGCTGCCGATCGATGTCGAAGCGCTCGACGAGCAGATCGACGAGCTCGCTCGTCACGTAGGTCTCCATGCGAAAGCGCGCGGACCACGGCGCTTCTGCGGCGTCGAGATAGAAGCCCGCGCCCTCGCCGAAGTCCCAGTCCTTCTTCGCGTCGACGATGCCGGTGTCGCGCGGACTGGTGTCCGGCGTGACCAGCACGAGGCCGTGCTCGGCGGCGAAGCGCTGCGCGCCCGCCTTGATCGCGAAGGTCTCCTCGTTGCAGGTCAGGCCCGCGAGGTAGAGCAGCGCGGGCGCAGCGCGGTCGCAGCGATCGGGGCGATAGACGCCGAAGCGCATCGGCGATCCGATCGCGGTCGATGCGTGGCGATGGAAGGTCTGGGTGCCGGCAAAGGCGCGGTAGCTGGAGAGGGTGTCGATCATGGCGGCACTTGAGAAGTCTCTATGAGGGCGGACCGGCCCTGTCGATGCGGGCGCCCGACCCGCACGCTCGGTCGACGATAGCGACTGCGTGGCGACCGCGTCGAACACGTCGGCGGCAGGCGGTCGAGGGTTTGCGATCTTCCATCGGACGACGCGGCCCGAAGCGCTTCGTCCGCACCCGGTCTGTCCCGTCGGCTACACACTGACCGCTGTCCGGAAGCGATCGGATCGAAGGGTCATGAAAGGGCGCTCGAAAATTCGATGGAAGACGTAAGCGGTGGCGAGGCAGCACGGCAGGCCCGCCAGTAGGCAGACGACCAGTTGCGTCTTCAGCGAGTTGAAATGGATCGATCCGGCGATCAGGCTGAGCACGGGTTGATGGACCAGATAAAGACTATACGAGAACGCTCCCAGGAGCAGCAGCGGCTTGCTCTCGAACACGTGGACGAGCCTCAGGGCCGCGCCGCGACCGTCGATCTTCGACCGGGTGCAGGTCACGAGCAGACATGTCGTCGATGCGCCGACCAGCAACTCCGACACCATCCAGGGCCTCTCGACTCGCCAGGAAGTCAGGCACAACGACGTCAGGGCGATCGACAGCGCGAGCGTGCATTCGCCCCAGGGGAACCGTCGCCAGCGGTCCGCCCGTTCCTCGATCGAGAAGTTGATGCGGGAAGCCGCCATGCCCATCACGAACAACGAGACGAACCACGGCGACGCCAGGATGGGGCTGCTCGTCGTGACGAGAGCCGGGGCCACGCCCAGGCCGATCGCGATCGCCGTGGCCCAGGCGAACGAGAGGCGACGCCAGAGCGGTAGAAAGACCAGGGGCAACAGGAAATAGATCTGGTACTCGGTCGCCACGCTCCAGAGCGGCGCGTTGATGCGGAAGATCCAGCCATCCTGCAGATTGTGAACAAGCAGGAGATGGGCGATCACGGCGTCTGCGGTGATCGGCAGTGCCGAGGCCCACATGGGCGTCTGCATGGATCGCAGCAAGGGAAAGACGGCGATCGCCAGAAGGCTGAGCAGCAGTGCGGCGTAGTACGGTGGAAGGATTCGCCAGCTCCGTCGCAGGAGATAGGAGACGAGTCCGCCGCGCAGGGCGAACGGCTGGTTCTGGACGATCGGCTTGGCCAGCACGTAGCCACTCAACACGATGAAGACGGCAACGCTGAATCGGCCGAACGTGAAGCCGCTGGCCGCATCCAGGAAGCCGGAGTGGCGCTCGAGCGCCCGGCCTTGCCGCACGTAGTGATCCACGAGGTGATTGATGGCGACGTAGAGGGCTGCGCAGCCGCGCATGCCGTCGAGGTAGCGGGTCGCGTCGGTCGTCCTGGCCGTCATGTCGTCGTGACCGGGCGGTTCCGGGCGCCGTCATGACCAGTCGTTCGCAGCGAACGTGCTGCGCAGGCGCATCGCCATGCCGGTCCGGTCGAAGTCATTCCGGCACCCGCTCGTCCGGCCCCGGCAGCGGAATGGTCGGCGTCGCCACGGGCCGCCAGCGCGTCTCGCCATCGATCGTCCGCGGCCAGGCCACGCGCGCGACGAACAGGCCCATGATCCCTTCGTAGGTCCGCAGGTAGGGTGGCATTTCCACGCGATGGGCGTCGACCACCGCGTCGACCCGCATCTTCATCCGCTCGACATCCTGCGGGGACAACGAGACGACCCGGTTGCGGGACAGGAAGTTGTGAGCGAGGAGTCCGCGCGGCGCACCGCCCACCCAGTGCCCCAGGCGTTCGATCGGCGTCGGCCGATAGCCGTAGCTGCGCGTCGACTGCACCGCTTCGGGCCGGGTCTCCGGCAGCCACAGCCAGGCCTCGGTGCGAAAGAAGAGACTGCTGACGACCACCGGCGTGTCGTGCAGCACGGGGCCGCACGCGAAGCCGCGTTGCAGCTGGATCGCCTCCGTGTAGCTGAACGGGCGCTGGTTGACGTGCGCGTTCTCCGTGCGCACGTGGAGGACCTGGTGAGCGCGTCCGCCGGGTCGGTCCGGCTGCCGCCACCCTTCGAAGCCGCCGCCCGCGCAGGCGGGAAAGAACTCGCTGGCCGGATGGGGCAGGTACCCCCGGCGCCACAGCGCGCGCTGGAAGTAGTGATCGCTGTCGTACTGCACCGTCACGACGGTGAGCGTGGGCACCGTCAGGGCCTGCTCGGCGATCGCGTCGGCGCTGGCCAGGTTGCGCTCGACATCGCCGTCGAACTCGCGCCAGACGATCGGCGACCACGCGCGTCCGATCGGAAAGCGCGGACCGTCCCTGAGCGGCACGTCGAGCGGCGGGGCGAACCACAGCACCAGGGCGGCGGCGACGAGCCATGGCCGCAGGCGCAGCATCCTGCGGTCGCCGCCGGTGGCGAGCCAGTGCAGCCCGCGTGCGCCGAGCAGCACGACGAACGGTGCGAGCAACGGATAGAAGTGACGCACCTGCTGCGCATTGGGCAGGAAGTAGAGAAGGCACAATCCGGGCAACAGCAGCAGCACCGCGCGTCGCGAACCGAATTCGGGTGCCCGGTCGCGCCACGTCAGTGCGACGCCGATCGGGATCAGCACCAGCAGTTGGGGCAGCCCGAGCGCGTAGACCAGCACGACGAGGTAGTCGAAGCGCGGCCGCGGAAACCCATGGATCTGCAGGAAGACCCGGGTGTCCTCGAACGCCTGGAGGATGCTGCTGCCGCCCCATGCGCTCGAGGCTGCGAAGACGACGGCCATCCCGAAGCCGATCGACGCCAGCGTCGTCGCGAGACGCCACCGGCCGGTTCGGTCCAGGAAACAGAACGCCACGGCGATCGGCCACAGCAGCACCGCGTCGGGACGGCAGAGCACCGCGTAGCCCAGCGCGGCGCCGCTCGCCGAAGCCCGCAGCGCGTGCCGCAGCCGGCTCGACAGCAAGGCGTCGTCGAGCGCGGCGCGCGGCGGCAGCAGCGCCAGGCCGACCATGCCGAATGCGGCCGACACGACGTTGTCGTTGTAGTAGAAGCCAAGCTCGACCAGGCCGGGCGTCATCACGAACGCCGCCGCGCCCCACCAGTGGCCCGGTCCGCCGCGGCGGCGCACGACGACCAGCGTGGCGACGGCGAACGCCACCGCGCTGGTCAGCGTCAGCGCGAAGAACGCTTCGTCGCCGGCATGGCCGACCAGCTTCATCAACGCCTGCAGCAGGTACACGACCCCGACGCGCGTCAGGTAGAAATACTCGGCGTGGAGCGGGTACAGGAGGTTCGAACGCTCGATCATCCCGGCGTTGCCGGCTGCCGCGGCGTTCTGGATCAGCGCGGTGAAGCCTTCGGGGTGCGTCGCGAGCAGGAGCGGCGAGGCCAGATAGAGGCTCGCCGCGACGAATCCGGCTTTGGCCCTCCAGTGCGGCGTCGGGCGAGCGGTGCTCGACCTCGTGCGCGGCGCCGCTTCGTCGTGGGTCGTCGATCGCATCGGTGCCTCGAGTCTTCATCGCGGGACACCGGCCGCGCCCGAACTCGCCGTCGGAAACGTCGCGCTAGGCCGCGACCGACAACCTGCGGATGTGCTGCACCGTCGCCTCGAGCCCCTGCCGGATCGGCATCGTGGCGGTCCAGCCGAGCGTGGTCTCGGCGTGGAACGTGCTGCCGAGCGAGAACTTGTCGACTTCGGCGGCCAGCTTCTCGCGCTTCAGCGGCTTCGCGCCGCCGAACAGGTCGTCGTACTTTTCCCAGAACAGGCCCGACGAGCGGAACACGGGCCGGATGTCGGTCCCGAGGATCTCCGCGATGATCGTGTACAGCTCGTTGACCGACCACGACCGACCCGAGGCGACATTGAAGATCTGCCCCGGCGCCGCGGGGTGTTCCATGCAGGCGACGTTCATCGCGATCACGTCGTCGACGTACACGTAGTCGCGTCGTTGCTCGCCGTTCGAGTGCAGCACCGGCTGCCGTCCCGCGATCAGTTCCCGCGCGACATAGCCCACGAACGGCGGCGACTTGCGGCGGATGTCCTGCTGCGGTCCGTAGACGTTGTAGTAGCGCGTGACGACGACCTCGTGATCGTAGTCGGCGCAATACGATCGGCACAGCTGCTCGGTCTGCTGCTTCGACACCGAGTACAGCAGCGTCGGCGAGACGACGTCGTCCTCGCGACAGGGGAAATGCTTGCTGTTCTCGTAGACCGCCGACGTGCTGGCGACGACCACGCGACGGACACCGGCCTGGCGCGACGCCTCGAGGACGTTCGCCGTGCCCGCCACGTTGCAACTGATGGCCTCGAACGGCTCGCTCTGGCATACCGGCAATGCCGAGATGGCCGCGAGGTGGAACACGGTGTCGGCACCGGCCAGCACGGTGGCGAGCGACGGGTCGCGGATGTCGGTCTGATGAAAGGTGCCGAAGGTCTCGCCGTCGACCAGCAGGTTCTCGCGATAGCCGTACTTCAGGTTGTCGACGAGATGCACGTCGTGCCCAGCGCGATGCAGGTGCAGGCCGAGCTGCGAGCCGATGAAGCCGGCCGCGCCGGTGATGACGATCCTGCTCATGCGGTTCCCCGGGAGTCGATGAGGTCGAACGTGTAGGCCGGCCGCACGGCGGTCGGTGGAGAGGGGCGGTGCCGGGTCGCGGTCAGGCGGATCACGCGCAGCGCCTGCTCGACGGCCTTCGCGTTCGAGCGCTGGTCTTCCTCGCGCCAAGAGATCGGGATGAAGCGATAGCGCGATCCGCTGTCGACCCCGTGCAGGAACATCAGGTTGGGGAAGATCAACGTGTTGTCGAAGTCGATGTAGAAGCGCGACGACAGGTAGCTCGTGCTGTAGAGGTTGAGTCCCGACCCCTGGTCGGCGATGCGCCGGCGCAGCAGCAGCCCGCAGATCGCGTTCATCCCGTAGTTGCCGATCGTGCGATACAGCGAGTACCCCTGCAGCCGCGCGCCCTTCATGAAACGCGCGCCCAGCAGGCTGTCGTAGCGACGGTGCAACCCTTCGACGATCGCCGGTCCGAAGTCGCGGATGTCCGCCTGGTCGTCCCCGTGCAGGACGATGACGTGCGTGAAGCCCTGGTCGATCGCGTAGTTGAAGGCTACCTTGTGCGAGCCGCCCAGGTTGTAGTTGGCCGAATTGCGCACCACCTTCCAGTGGGGCAGGCCGCTTTCGCCGAGCGCCCGGGCCGCGACCTGCAGGGTGTCGTCCTTCGACCCGTTGTCGACCACCATCACTTCGGCGACCGGAGGAGCGCCGACCGACGTCAGCTTCGCGATGACGCGCGACACCTGGGCCGCGCAGTTGTAGCAGGGGATGAAGACAAGGATGCGATCAGCCACGGCGCGGGTCCTGCCGGCCGATCGAACGTCGGGCCGCCGGATCGAATGAATGGGCGCGTCGTCGACGCGTTGCGGGGTGGATGGTCATGATGACTTTCGATGATGGGAGGGCGGACGCGCGACGCGGCCGCGGCACGACCCGGCGATGCGTCCGGCACGATGGATCATTCGGGAATCCGGCATTGCTTCTCGTGCAGAATCTCGCCGCGCGCCGGCGGCGGCGGTAACGGCACGGTCGGTGTCGGCACCGACCGCCACAGCACGCGTCCGTCGACGCTCCGCGGCCAGGCCACTCGCGCGACGAACAGGCCCATCACGCCTTCGTAGGTGCGGACCGGCGCCGGGACGTCGAGCCGATGGGCGTCGACCACCGCATCGACCGTGGAGCGCAGCTGCGCGATCTCGGGCGGCGTCAGCAGCACGGTCCGGTTGCGCCACACGTAGGACGGGCCGAACCAGTCGCGATCGCGGCCGCCGAGCCACTTGCCGAGTCGCTCGAGCGCGCGGACGCGCAGGCCGTAGGCCACGTGGATCGACGGCGCGCCGGGATCGACGTCCAGCAGCCAGCACCAGGCCTCGTTGACGAAGTACAGCGTGCTCACCATGACCGGGGTGTCGGTCAGCACGGCGGGACACGCGAACGAGCGCTGCAGCTGGATCGCCTCGGTGTAGGCGAGCGGCCGCTGGTTGATGTAGGCGTTCTCGGTTCGCGCGTGCAGCACCTGGTGTCCGGGCCGTCCGGGCGCATCGGGTTGTCGCCAGACCTCGAAACCGCCGTGGCAGCCGGCGAACGCCTCTTCCGCGGCGTGGGGCCGGTAGCCGTGCTGCCATAGTGCGCGCTGCAGGTAGTGGTCCGAGTCGTACTGGACGGTGATGACGGTCATCGTCGGCACCGTCTCGGCGCGCTCGACGATCCGCTCGGTGCTCTCGAGGTTCGAGTCCACGTCGCGCTGGTACTGCCGCCACACGATCGGCGACCAGAAGCGGCCGAACACGAGCCGCGGGCCGTCCTTCACCGCGACCAGGACGGGGGGCATTAGCCACAGCACCAGCGCGCCGCCGACCAGCCACGGTCGCGCGCGGGCGAGCGGCGTGCCGCGCTCCTCGAAGATCGCGCGCAACGCGCCGCCCACGAGGATGACGACGAACGGCGCGAGCAGCGGATAGAAGTGCCGCACTTCCTGGGCCGTCGGGATGAAATACAGCAGCAGCAACGTCGGCAGCGCGATCAGCACGATCGCACGCGGTACGCGATCCGCGTCGCCCGCCCGCCAGGCCAGGCGCGCGCCGACCGGCAGCAGCAGCAGGGTCGGTGCGCCGAGCGTGAACAGCAGCAGCACGAAGTAATAGCTGCGGGCCCGCGGGAAGACGTGCAACTGCTCGAACACGATCGACTCGTGCAGCGTCTGCACGAAGCTCGCACCGCTATAAGCCCACGACGCCAGGAACACCAGCAAACCGCCGGCCGTCATCGCCGCGAGGATGCGGACCAGCGGCCAGGGACGCCGCTCGTCGAGGTAGGCGAGCCCAGCGACCAGGGGACAGAGCAGCACGGCGTCGGGTCGACACAGGATCGCGTAGGCGAGCAGCTCGCCCGCCCCGACCGCCCGCAGCGAGGTCGAAGCGGTGGGCGATGTCGACGTCGTTGCCGAGGCCGATGGAGACGTCGCGGCGCTGTTCGCTGTCCGCGGCGGCAACGCGACGATCGCAAGCAGACCGAAGGCGCACGAGACGACGTTGTCGTTGAAGTAGAAGCCGAGTTCCGTGTACCCCGGCGTCAGCAGGAAGGCCGCGGCGCCCCACCCGTAGCTCAACCCCGACCAGCGCTTCGCGATCCGGAGCGTCGCCGCGAAGAACACGGCGTAGCTGGCGAACGTCAGGACCTTCCAGACCACGTCGCCGGTCGTGCCGGCGAACTGCATCAGCACCTGCAGCAGGTAGATGACGCCGAGGCGCGTCAGGTAGAAATATTCGGCGTGCTGCGGGTATAGCGGATTGGCGCGGTCGACCATCCCCGCGTTGGCGGCGGCGGCGGCGTTCTGGATCTGCGCGGTGAAGCCCTCGGGTTGCGTCGCGAACAGCATCGGCCACAGCAGATAGGCGACGAGCAACGCGAATGCGACCCGCGCGCCATTCGCGCGCAACAGCACCCGCGCGAGCGACGAGCGGTACGACGACGGACGGCCCGGCAGCGCATGCGAATGGCCGACCGTCATGACGAGCGAGACGTCGAACTCGGTCCTTCGTGCGGCTCGACGTCGAATCGCGGCGCGCGATCGCGCGAGCTCGCCGCCATCCGGTGCACCAAAGATCCCCGTCGCGCGGACACCACCGGCCGTCGAACGGCCTGGGCACGACGCGTGCTCATGACCGGCCGCGTCGTTCGTCGTCCCGATTCCTCGCTGTCTTCATCCGAACCCGCATGACCAGCCTTCCTCCGAGTGGTGCCGTGACCGGCTGGAACGTGCAGCAGCACGATTCGTTCCCGTCGCGCTCCGCACTGCATCGAGCGACGCTCTTCGGCGCCGCGCTGCTGGCCGCGTGGCTGCTCGCGCCGCTCGCGGGCATGGTCCACGTCGAAGGTTTCTCCGCTTCCATCGACTCGCTGGCGCTCCACCTCGCGAGCGGGTCGTTGCTCGACTACGACCGGCAGTTCCCGTTCAACCTCGACTACTTCCTCGCCACGCGTTCCGGAGTCGTGGTGATCCTGGCCGCGCTGCATCGCTGCTTCGCCGATGCGGGCGAGTGGCCGTTCCGGGTCGTCATGCTGACGGGTTTCGCCGGCGTCGTGGTCGGCAGCGTGGTGCTGGTGAGGCGCTGGGCCGGGGTCGGTGCCGGACTCGCGGTCGGCGCGCTGCTGCTGATGCCGGGTGTCAGCGAGTCGGCGTTCTTCTACAACGACAACGTGCTGTCGTCCGGTCTTGCGATCGCTGCGCTGGCGCTCCTCGCGACCGGCGCGTCGCCGCGCGTGGCGGCGCGGGCGCTGGTCGCC
>CAHJXF010000081.1 GCA_903644065.1 Betaproteobacteria bacterium | reverse complement strand
CGGCGCGAGCGCCGCGTCGTGCCAGCCGTCGAGCGTGGGCGGAAACAGCTGCAGCGCCGCGAGGTCGGGATCGCGCAGCACCGCCTTCGCGATGCCGGCCCGGTCGATCGCCAGGCTGAGCGCCCGTCGCACCCGCGCGTCGCCGAGCGTGGGCAGTCCCGCATTGAGCTTCACGATGACGGTGCGCGGCAGCGTGGTGGTCTCGATGCGCAGCGCGGGCCGGGTCCGCAGGCGTTGCTGGCTGGCCGGGTCGAGGCCGAAGACCAGGTCGCCCTGGCCGCTCTCGGCCATCAGCGCGCGCGTCTCGGGACGACCGGCATTGAGGTAGCGGACTCGCTCGATCGTGGGCCGCGGCCCGTCGTAGCCGTCGAAGACTGCCGTCTCGATGCGCTGCGGCGGGATCACCGTCACGACGCGATACGGTCCGCTGCCGACGATTGTGTGCACGCGGCGGTCGGGTCCGAAGCTCGACGGGGCGAGCACCATCGTGCTGCTGTGCGCGAGCAGCGCCGGCAGGCTGCCGAACGGCGCGTCGAGTTCGATGACGAGGGCGCGCGGACCGTCGACCCGCAGCGAGCGGATGGGCGCGATGGCGAGCGGTGCCGGTGCCGTGCGGGCCGCCTCGAGGCTGCGCAGCACCGCTTCCGCCGTCACCGCCGACCCGTCGTGGAAACGGGCGGCGGGCCGCAACGCGAAACGCCAGGACTTGCCGTCGCCGGACGTCTGCCACGACGCGGCGAGCCCCGGCATCGGCGTGCCGTCGTCCGCGGCCTCCATCAACGTCTCGGTGACCTGCAGGCGAGTGAACAGGTAGCCGCTGCTGGCCGGCGCCAGGCCGGCGATCTCCCACGGGCCCACGATCTGCAGCGGCGTGCGCGGCTCGTCGGCGCGTAGCGCGCCCGGACCCGCCAGCAGTGCCGCACCGGCGGTACGCAGGACCTCGCGGCGCGTGGGCATCGCGTCGCCTGTTCAGAACTTCGCCTGCAGCCCGCCGGTGATCTGGCGTGCGGTGCCGGGCGCAACGAACAGGCGGTTGAACGAGCTCGTGTAATAGGTCTTGTCGAACAGGTTGTCGACGTCGAGGCTGAAGCGCACGGTGGGATTGACCTTCCAGTAGGCGACCAGCTTGGCGACCGTGTACTTGGGCAGATCGAAGACCGGCGCGTCGACCAGCGCCTCGGACTGCAACCGGGCCTGGCCGAGGCGCTTGCCGGTGTGCGTCACGCCGCCGCCGAGGCCGAGCCGCTGTCCGTTCGCCGGGTCCAGTTCGTAGACGGCCAGCAGGCTGCCGTTGAAGCGCGGCACGTCGAGCAGGCGGCCGCCGACCTCGAGCGTGTTGTCGCGCGTGATCTTCACCTGGTTCAGCGTCGAGCTCGCGTTGACGCGCCAGTGACTCGTGACCTGGCCCGACAGGTCGAACTCGACGCCCTTGCTGCGCACCTCGCCGGCCGAGATCGAGAAGCCGGTGTTGACCGGGTCGGCGGTGACCACGTTGCGCTTGCGGATGTCGAACACCGCGGCCGTCGCGCCGATCTGCCGATCGGGGCTTTCCCATTTGGCGCCGAATTCGTAGGCCTTGCCGACCTCCGGCGAGAACGGTCGAGACGCGAAGTCGGTGCCGACGTTGGGGCGGAACGATCGACCCGCGTTGGCGTAGACGGTCCACTGCGCGCTCGGCAACCAGCTGAGGCCGATGCGCGGCGCCGTCGACGAGGGCGTCTGGCGCGCGATCACGTTGTTGAGCCGGTTGAGCAGCGACTGGTGATAGTCGTCGAAGCGGACGCCCGGCACGAGCCGCCAGTCGGTCGCGATCCTGATCGCGTCCTGCGCGTAGACGGCCAGATTGCGCTGGCCTTCGTCGGTATTGGTGTTGGGGCCGAGCGCGGGCAGCGGCTGGCCGTAGACCGGGTTGTAGACGTTGATCGCGTTGGGACGCGCGGCCGTCGGGTTGGCGCGCAGCAGCAGCGAATCGATCGTGAAGTGGTAGGCCTCGAAACCGATCAGCGCTTCCTGCTCGACGCCGAAGGGACGCAGGTCGCCGATCGCTTCGGTCTGCAGCGCCGCGTCGTCCGACGAATAGTTGCGATAGCGGCGATTGCGCGTCAGCGTCGCGTTGTCGGCCTGCAGCGCGGTGGGCTCGGTCGAGAAACCGCTCAGATGCGTGGTGCGGTACGACAGCGCGATGCGCGTGCGCCAGTCCGCACTGAACGCGTGCTTGACGACGAGCTGGTCGGTCAGGTTGTCGACGGTGATGTCGCCGTCGCGCGGCTCGCCGAGAAAGGTGTTGCGCGCCACCGCGCCGAGGCGGTTGTCGACCGCGACGACGCCACGGTCGAGCGGCGTCGCCTGACGCAGGAATTCGCCGTAGTAGTCGATCGTGGTGTCGCCGTCGACGCGGATCGTGAGGGCCGGCACGACCACGTAGCGCTTCGTGTCGATGTGGTCGCGAAAGCTGCCGCGATCGTCGGCCACCACGTTGAGGCGATACGCGACGGATTCGCCGAACGGTCCGGTGCTGTCGAGCGCGATGCGCTTCTGGCCGTAATTGCCGCCGTACAGCTCGAGCGAATTGGCGGCGCGAAAGAACGGCTTCTTGGTCACGACGTTCAGCGTGCCGCCCGGTTCGGTGCTGCCGTACAGCGCGGCGGCGGTGCCCTTCAGGAACTCGATGCGTTCGACGCCGGCCAGGTCGCGCGGCGCGTTGTAGCCGCGGTTGGCGGAGAAGCCGTTGAGCAGCAGGGCCATGCCGGTGTTCTCGTTGCCGGGCAATCCGCGAATGGCGATGTTGTCCCACAGGCCGCCGAAGTTGTTTTGGCGCGAGACGCCCCCGACGTAGTCGAGGACATCGTTCAGGCGCGTCGCGCCCAGGTCGTCGATGGCCTGCCGCGTGATGACCCGGACGGACTGCGGCAGCTCGCGCAGCGGCAAGGCCGTCTTCGCGCCGCTCGCCTCGTCGGACTGGTAGGTGCCGGACGTGCTGCGTCCCACGACCTCGACGCCCTCCAGCCGCTCGGCCGAGACCGGGGACGTCGGGGCCTGCGCTGCCGCCTGGTGGCACACGAATGCGATCGAGACGGTCGACAGGATCGCCCGCCGATGGACGAAGGTCGTGCGCTGGCTCATTGCGTTCCTCGTGGATGGCGTTGTGAAGCCGGAGAGTCGACGGCCGCCTGCGGATCGAGCCGACGACGCCAAGCGCGCCCAGCGCGCCGCTCGCGCTGCTCGCGCTGCTCGCAACAGGCGAGACGAAAGCACCAGTGATACGACGAGCGCATCGAACGGTTTCACTTCCGACCGCCAATATGAAAAATACAACAGTCTTCTTACGTTTTCGAAGACAACGCGGTTCGGCCGCGAATCCGGCACGCCCCTGCCGGTCGCGAGCGGGGAGACAGGTGCCGCGAATAAGCGGCCCGTGCACGAAGACCGTCATGCTAACGCAAACCGATTACCGATAATGCGATCGTTCCGGCGCGACCTCGCGTTTTCACCCGCTGACTTCCCCTCGATGCCAAGATCGTGGTGTCGACCGGCCGGGTCTCGGTCGTCCGTCACCTCCAGCCAATGGAACTTCGCCAGCTACGGTACTTCGTCAAGATCTGCGAGATGGGCAGCATGGGTCGCGCCGCGCTCGAGCTCGACGTCGTCACCTCCGCGCTCAGCCAGCAGATCAGTCGTCTGGAGAGCGAGCTCAGCACCCGCCTGCTGAAGCGCAGCGCGACCGGGGTGACGCCGACCGACGCCGGCATCGCGTTCCTGCAGCAGGCGCATCTCACGTTGCGGCATGCCGACGACGCGATGCGCGCGGCCCGGCAGGCCCGTCTGTCCGGTCATGTCAGCATCGGGCTCGCGCCCACGACGGCCGCGGTGCTCGGCGTCGCGTTGCAGCAGGCGATGCAGGACCGCTACCCGCACATCCGCCTGCACCTGGTCGAAGCGCTGTCGGGCCATCTCGGCAGCATGCTGAACGCGCGCCAGCTGGACCTGGCGATCGTCTTCCAGGTCGACACGGCGCGTCGCTGGCACATCGCGCCGCTGCTCGACGAGAAGCTGTTCCTCGTCGCTTCTCCGCTGCTGCGCGACGTGCCGCAGGGTCCCCGCGTTCGGCTCAAGCAACTGGCCCACCTGCCGCTGGTGCTGCCGAGCGCATCGCACGGTCTGCGCACGATCCTCGATGCGGCGTTCGCCCGTGCCAAGGTGCAGCCCCACGTCGTTGTCGAGATCGACGGCCTGGCCTGGCTGATGGACGCGGTGCGGGCCGTGCACGCGGCGACCATCCAGCCGGGTGCCGCGACCATGCGCCTGGCCGAAGCGGGCCTGCTGCGCGTCCAGATCGCCGATGCGGCGCTCGGTCGGCGCAGCCTGCTCGCCAGTCTGTCCGACGACGAGCTGTCGCCGGCGGGGCTGGCCGCCCGCGTCGTGCTGGCCGATGTGGTCCGCACACTCGTCAACGAAGGCCGCTGGGCCGGCGCCACTCTTCACGAAAACTGAAGATCTCTTGTGCGAAGCGGCCTGTCGTCGCGATGACTGTTCGCCTAGAGTGCCGGTCTTTCCTCCGAAGCTCTGTCGTTCATCGTGGCGGCAGGCGGCTCATGATCGACGTCCTGGTGATCGGTGGCGGCAATTCCGCCTTGTGCGCGGCCCTGATGGCGCGCGAGCAGGGCGCATCGGTGCTGCTGCTCGAGGCGTCGCCGAAGGCCTGGCGCGGCGGGAACTCTCAGCACACCCGCAACCTGCGCTGCATGCACGACGCGCCGCAGGACGTCCTGGTCGATGCCTACACTGAGGAGGAGTACTGGCAGGACCTGCTGAAGGTCACCGGCGGCATGACCGACGAGCGCCTGGCCCGGCTGACGATCCGCGAATCGTCGACCTGTCGCGACTGGATGCGCAGCCACGGCGTGCACTTCCAGCCGCCGTTGTCGGGCACGCTGCACGTGGCGCGCACCAACGCCTTCTTCATGGGCGGCGGCAAGGCGCTGATCAACGCCTACTACCGCAGCGCGGAACGCCTCGGCGTCGCGATCCGCTACGAGGTGCCGGTCGCGTCGGTCGAGCTCGACGACGGGCGCTTCGTCGCGGCCCGCCTCGAGTCGGGCGAGCGCATTCCTGCGCGGAGCTGCGTGCTGGCCGCGGGCGGCTTCGAATCGAACCGCGAGTGGCTGCGCGAGGCGTGGGGGCAGAACGAGCGCGGCGAGTGGCCGGCCGACAACTTCCTGATCCGCGGCACGCGCTTCAACCAGGGCGTATTGCTCAGGTACCTGCTCGAAGCGGGGGCAGACGCCGTCGGCGACCCGTCGCAGGGTCACATGGTGGCGATCGACGCCCGGGCACCACTCTACGACGGAGGGATCTGCACGCGGATCGACTGCGTCTCGCTGGGCGTCGTCGTCAATCGCGAGGCGCGTCGCTTCTACGACGAAGGCGAGGACTTCTGGCCGAAGCGCTATGCGATCTGGGGACGCTTGGTCGCGCAGCAGCCGGGGCAGATCGCCTGGTCGATCATCGACCAGAAGGCGATCGGGCGCTTCATGCCGCCGGTCTTTCCCGGCACGCAGGCCGACACGCTCGATGCTCTGGCGCGGAAGATCGGTGTCGACGAGGCCACCTTCGTCGCCACCGTGCAGGACTACAACGCAGCCTGTCGCGTCGGCTGCTTCGACCACACGACGCTGGACGACTGCCACACCGAGGGACTGGCTCCGGCGAAGACGCACTGGGCCCGTCCTATCGACACCGCCCCCTTCCACGCCTATGCGGTACGCCCGGGCATTACGTTCACCTATCTTGGATTGAAGGTCGACGAGACCACGGCGGTGCGCTTCGGCGGCGAGCCGAGCGACAACCTGTTCGTGGCCGGCGAGATGATGGCGGGCAACGTACTCGGCAAGGGCTATACGGCGGGCGTCGGCATGAGCATCGGCACCGCGTTCGGGCGCATCGCGGGCCGACGCGCCGCACGGGTCGCGCTCGACCGACAGGCGGCCATACCGGAGAGGGCTCTTGCAGCAACTTGTTGAACTGGTCGCCCGGGCACGCGTCGATGCGGAAGGCATCGGCCGCGCCGCGTCGCGCGTGATCCCGATCCGCCCCGCGCTGCCGACGACCGGTCCCGAGAGCGAGGCCGCGCGGGTCATGAACATCTGCAACGCCTGTCGCTACTGCGAAGGCTTCTGCGCGGTCTTTCCGGCCATGACGCGACGCCTGGAGTTCGGCAAGGCCGACGTGCACTACCTGGCCAACCTGTGCCACAACTGCGGCGCCTGCCTGCACGCCTGCCAATACGCGCCGCCGCACGAGTTCGCGGTCAACGTGCCGCGTGCCATGGCGCAGGTACGCATGCAGACCTATCACGACTACGCCTGGCCGCCGGCGCTCGGCGCGCTGTATCGCAAGGCCGGGCTCACGGTCGCGCTGGCGCTGGCCGCGGGACTCGCGGCGTTCCTGGTGTTGGCCGCCGCCCTGTCGGGTTCGCTGGTCCACGAGCCGCTGCACGGCCAGTTCTACGCGATCTTCCCGCACAACTTCCTGGCGCTGCTGTTCGGCGCGGTCTCGCTCTACATCGTGGTCGCGCTCGGCCTCGGCGTGCGCCGCTTCTGGGGCGAGGCGTCGTCCGAGCGCGCGGCGCCGGCGGGTGCGCCTGCATCCGGCGCAAAGCCGCACATGACCGGCGTGCGGGCGGCGGCCGGTGCCGAAGCGGCGCACGACGTGCTGCGCCTGCGCTATCTCGGCGGGGGTCACGGCCAAGGCTGCAACAACCAGGACGATCGCTTCACGTTGTGGCGGCGCCGTTTCCATCACTTCACGTTCTACGGCTTCATGCTGTGCTTCGCGTCGACCTCCACCGCATCGGTCTATCACTACGTGCTCAATCTTCACGCGCCCTATGCGCCGACCAGCCTGCCGGTGTTGCTGGGCACGTTCGGCGGCATCGGGCTGGTGGTGGGGCCGCTCGGCTTGCTGTGGCTCAACCTGCACCGCGACCCGGCGCACGGCGATCAGGCGCAACGGCCGATGGATCGGGGCTTCATCGCGTTGTTGTTCCTGACCAGCGTGACCGGCCTCGCGCTGCTGGTGTGGCGCGACACGGGCTACATGGCGCTGCTGCTCGCCGTCCATCTGGGCGTGGTGATGGCGCTGTTCGTCACGCTGCCGTACGGCAAGTTCGCCCACGGCATCTTCCGCTCGGCGGCGCTTCTCAAGTACGCGATCGAGAAGCGGATGCCCAGCCGTCTGCAACTCGAAGCCGATTGAGGCGATCGACGATGGATTCCGCGGTGGTGTCGCCCGGCGTGCTTACGATCTCTTCGATGCGGGAGCGCTGCTCGCCGGCCGAATGGCAGGCTCGCGTCGACCTCGCGGCCTGCTATCGGCTGGTCGACCTGTACGGCATGTCCGACATGATGGCCAACCACATCTCGTCGCACGTGCCGGACGAGCCCGGCGCGTTCCTCATCAACCCCTACGGCATGATGTATGAGGAGATCACGGCGTCGAGCCTGATCAAGGTCGATCAATCGGGCGCCATCCTGTCGAAGCCCGACTTCGGCGACCTCGACTACGGCATCAACAAGGCGGGTTACGTGATCCACAGCGCCGTGCACGCGGCTCGTCACGACGTGGCCTGCGTCATCCACACGCACGGCTGGGCCTCGATGGCCGTGTCGTCGATGGAGTGCGGACTGTTGCCGATCACGCAGACGGCCATGCGCTTCCTGAAGATGGGTTACCACGACTACCAGGGCGTGGTGCTGAACACCGTGGAGCAGGCGTCGCTGCTCGCCGACCTCGGCGACGGCGAAGCCGTGATGTTCCGCAACCACGGCGCGCTCGTGGTCGGGCGCAGCGTCGGCGAAGCCTTCAACTGGATGCATCGGCTCGAGCTCGCATGCCGCGCGCAGATCGGTGCGATGTCGTGCAACACGCCGCTTCGGGCAGTGCCGCAGCACGTCATCGAAGAGACCTGGAACAACTATCAGCCGGGCACGCGGCGGCCCTACGGACTGATGGAGTGGCCGGCGCTGTTGCGGAAGCTGGACCGGCTGGACCCGGGCTTTCGCGAATGAAGCCGCACGGCGCCCGCTTCGAACGCGAGACGACGGTCGCGAGCCGCTGTCGCGTTGGCGTCGTCGATGCGATCCGCGGCAGCGGGACGTCGACTGCCTGCATGGCTGCCGCATGAGCGCCGGTCCTGCCGCCGTTCCCGCCGCCGCTATCGACGAGTGGCTGATCCATCGCGGCCGCTACGTGGACGTGACGTTCCTGCTCCGTGCCGGCGCCGACGACCATCTCCTGACCATCCGGGAGGGCCGGCTGCTCCACATCGTGCCCGGCCCGCACGTCATGGCGCGGTGGACGTTCGCGCTGGTCGCGAGTCGCGAAGCCTGGGCTCTCTTCTGGTCGGCGAATCCCGGGCCGCGGCATCGCGACCTGATGGGCATGGTGAAGTTCAAGGAGCTGAGGCTCGAGGGCGACCAGACCGTCTTCATGCGCAACCTGCTCTATTTCAAGGAGCTGATCGCCGGGCTGAACGGATCGATCCTTGAAAGCTGAACGCGAGCCGATCGTGGGTGGCTACCTGAACCTCGAGGTGCGAGGCAGGAACCATCGCATCTACTACGAGACGGCCGGCGAGGGACAGCCGCTGCTGTGCCTGCATACCGCGGGCAGTGACACGCGCCAGTTCCGCAGCCTGATGAACGCGCGCGAGGTCACCCAAAATCATCGGGTTGTCTGCTTCGACTTGCCGTATCACGGCAAGTCGTCGCCGCCCGAAGGCTGGCAGAAGTTCGAGTACCGGCTGAGCAGCGACCTTTACGTCGAGACCATCATGGCGGTGGTCGACGCCCTCGAATTGACGCGGCCGATCGTCATGGGATGCTCGATCGGCGGGCGGGTCGTGCTCCATCTCGCGTTGCGCCATCCCGAACGCTTCGCGGCGTTCATCGGGCTGCAGTCGGGCGCCCACGTCGATCCCTACTACGACCTGGCGTGGCTGCATCGACCCGACGTGCACGGCGGCGAAGTCTGCGCGGGAATCATCTCGGGTCTGGTCGGGCCGGCCGCGAACGATCTCGATCGCTGGGAAACGATCTGGCACTACATGCAGAGCGGTCCCGGCATCCACAAGGGCGACCTGTACTTCTACAAGGCGGAGGGCGACGTGCGCGGCGTCACCGGGCAGATCGACACCCGACGCTGTCCCCTCTATCTGCTCACCGGCGAGTACGACTACTCGTGCACCCCCGACGACAGCCGGGCGCTGGCCGACTCGGTGCCCGGATCGCGGCTGCAGATCATGGAAGGCATCGGGCACTTCCCGATGAGCGAGGCGCCCGGGCGATTCCTCGGCTACCTGCAGCCGATCCTCGACGAGATCCGCTCGCAGGCCTCGAGCGGTTTTGCCTGATCGATCGCATGCGCCCCTACGACCCGACGCCGAGTCCGACCATGGCTCTCGTACGACCTCTCGCACGATGAAGTACGGCCAGTTCATCGACGGTGTGTTTCGTGACGGGTCCGCCGACTCGACGCTGACGGTGATCGATCCGTCGAACGGCGAGTCGCTGGGTACCTATGCCGCAGCGTCCGCTGCCGACATCAGGACGGCGGTCGACGCCGCGGCCGCCGCGTTCGCCGGCTGGGCGGGCCGGTCGGCGTTCGATCGTTCGGGACTGCTGCGGCGCGCCGCGGACCTGATCCGGGAACGCAAGTCGGACATCGGCCGGCACATCAGCTGCGAACTCGGCAAGACCGCCGCCGAGGCGCTGCGCGAAGTCGAGGTGGCCGCCGAGATGTTCGAGTGGGCCGCGGAGGAGGGTCGACGGCTCTACGGCCGGATCATCCCGTCGCGCGCGGCCGACGTCCGCCAGTCGGTCTACCTGGAACCGATCGGTCCGGTGGCCGCCTTCTCCGGCTGGAACGCGCCTGCGGTCACGCCGTCGCGAAAGATCAGCGGCGCGCTCGCCGCCGGCTGCACCATCGTCCTCAAGCCGTCGGAGGAGACGCCGGGCCCCGCGCTCCTGGTCGCGCAGGCGCTGCACGATGCCGGCGTGCCGCCCGGCGTCGTCAACCTGGTGTTCGGCGACCCGGCCGCGATCGCCGACCAGCTCTGCGACGCGCCCGAGATCGCGATGATCACGTTCACCGGCGGCACGGCGGTCGGCAAGCGCATCGGCGCGCGCGCCGCCCTGTCGATGAAGCGGGCGACATTGGAGCTGGGCGGCCATGCGCCCGTCGTCGTGGGCGCCGACGTTGACGTCGAGCGGGTGGCGGCGGCGGCGGTCGACATGAAGTACCGCAACGCCGGCCAGGTGTGCATCTCGCCGACGCGCTTCATCGTGCAGGCCTCGGTCTACGACGCCTTCAGCGCCGCGTTCGTCCGGAAAGCGAAGGCGATCCGGGTCGGCGATCCGTTCGACCCCGCGACGCGGATGGGTCCGCTCAAGAACCGGCGGCGGCTGGACGCGATCGAGCGGCTGGTGCAGGACGCCCGCGACCGGGGAGGCGTCGTCGCGACCGGCGGCCGGCGGCTGGAAGGGGCCGGGCTGTTCTACGAGCCGACCGTCCTGCTCGGTGCCGGTCCGCATTGCGCCGCGGCCAACGAAGAACCGTTCGGGCCGATCGCGTTGATCGATGCGTTCGAGCGTCTCGACGACGCGATCGCCGAGGCCAATCGCCTCCCGTTCGGCCTCGCCGCCTACGGCTTCACCAACGATCTCGGCATCGCGCAGCGACTCGCCACCGAGATCCGCAGCGGCGTCGTCTGCATCAACGAATGGCTGACCTCGCTTCCCGAGACGCCGTTCGGCGGGGTGAGGGACAGCGGCCTGGGATCGGAAGGAGGCGTGGAGGGTTTGCACGAGTTCCTGCGCGTCAAGACAGTGCGACAACGTGCTGCTTCGTAAGGCCACCCGGCCTGCAGATGTTCGGTCCGGGCGGGGCGGGCACCGCAACGGACACCCATGGAGGTTCGCCGTCAGGCGACAGGAGACACCTCCCAATCACTGGAGACAACCATGAACTCGATCGATCCGACACGGCGCCGTCTGCTGCACATGACGGGGGGTGCCGCCTTGCTGGCGGCCATCGGGCAGCGCGCGTTCGCCGAGACCGTGCTCGACACGACGCGCATCATCGTCGGCTTCGCGCCCGGCGGCACCTCCGACACGATCTGCCGACGGCTCGCGCAGAAACTGCAGCCGGGCTTCGCGCGGTCGGCGCTGGTCGAGAACCGCACCGGCGCCAGCGGCCAGCTCGCGATCAGCTACGTGAAGGGCCGTCCGGCCGACGGCAGCGTCATCCTGCAGACGCCGACGGCGATGCTGACGATCTATCCGCACATCTACAAGCAGCTGCCCTACGATCCGATCGCCGACCTCACGCCGCTGTCGGTGGGCTGCACGTTCGACGCGGCCTTCGCCGTGGGTCCCTCGGTGCCGGTCAGCGTCAGGAGCGTGCCCGACTTCCTCGCGTGGGCCAAGGCCAACCCCGCCGCGGCGAACTTCGGCTCGCCCGCCGCCGGGTCGATGCCGCACTTCGTCGGGGTCCTGATCGGCCAGTACGGCTCGCTCGACCTGAAGCACGTGGCCTATCGCGGCGCGCAGCCGGCCATGCTCGACCTGCTGGGCGGCAACATTTCGGCCGTGTCGCTGCCGGTCGGCGACATCACGCAGCACCTGCCCACCGGCAAAGTCCGCATCCTCGCGACCTACGGCGCCAAACGCAGCCGCTTCACGCCCGACGTGCCCACGCTCGGCGACCAGGGCATCAAGGACATGGTCTACAGCGAGTGGTGCGTGTTTTTCCTGCCGGCCAAGGCCGCCCCCGACCTGGTCGAGCGCCTGAACGGCCACGTGCGGCGGGCGATGGCCTCGCAGGACGTCATCGACGGCCTCGCCACCTTCGGCCTCGAAGCGACTTCCTCGACGCCGGAAGAAGCGGGCGAGATCATCCGTAGCGAAACGGCCAAGTGGCGGCCCATCGTGAAGAAGGTCGGTTTCACCGCGGATAGCTGTCGCGGC
>CAHJXF010000080.1 GCA_903644065.1 Betaproteobacteria bacterium | reverse complement strand
CGGGCCGCCGCGTCGGCCCGCTCGCCGCAACCGGACGGCACCGCGCGCGTCAGCCGCGCTTGATCGCGAGCGGCCCGAAGGCCTGGCACACCGGCATCATCTGCACGCTGTTGATGTTGACGTGCGCCGGCCGCGAGGCCACCCAGTAGACGGTGTCGGCGATGTCCTCGGCCGTCAGCGGCTGCGTGCCGTCGTAGATCTTCGCCGCCTTCTCGTCGTCGCCCTTGAAGCGCACGTTCGAGAACTCGGTGCCGCCGCAGAGACCCGGCTCGACGTTGGTCACGCGCACCGGCGTGCCGAGCAGGTCGGCGCGCAGGTTGAGGCTGAACTGCTCGACGAAGGCCTTCGTGGCGCCGTACACGTTGCCGCCCGGGTAGGGGAAATGCGCGGCCACCGAGCCCAGGTTGACGATGTGGCCGCGCCCGCGCTCGACCATGCCGGGCAACAGGGCGCGGGTCATGCGGGTCAAGCCCTTGACGTTGGTGTCGATCATCGTCTCCCAGTCGTCGAGCGCCACCCGGTGCGCGGGCTCGAGACCGAGCGCCAGGCCGGCGTTGTTGACCAGCAGGTCGACTGCGGCGAAGTCGGCGGGCAGGCGGTCGACGAGCGCCTCGGTGGCCGCCCGGTCGGCCACGTCGAGCGTCAGCGTCGCCACCGCATCGCCGAGCTCGTCGGCCAGCGCCTGCAATCGGTCCGCGCGACGACCGGAGGCGACGACGCGGTGTCCTTCGGCGACGAACTTGCGCGTGATGGCGGCGCCGAAGCCCGCGGTCGCGCCGGTGACGAGAACGATCATGGAATGCCTGTGACGAAGGGGAGGCGCGATTGTCGCCGATCGTCGGCGTCGACGCGTTTGCCGCCCCGCCGCCCGTCCCCTAAACTGCGCCGCCGCCTCGACCGCGCCGCCCACCGAGAGAACTCGAGAAAAAGTCATGTTTGAACGCCAGTCCCGCATCGCCGATGTCGACCCCGAGGTCTGGTCGGCGATCACGCACGAGAATCGCCGGCAGGAGGATCACATCGAGCTGATCGCGTCGGAGAACTACACCAGCCCGGCCGTGATGGAGGCGCAGGGCAGCCAGCTGACGAACAAGTACGCGGAGGGCTACCCCGGCAAGCGCTACTACGGCGGCTGCGAATACGTCGACGTGGTCGAGACGCTGGCGATCGATCGCGCGAAGGCGCTGTTCGGCGCCGATGCGGCCAACGTGCAGCCCAACTCCGGCTCGCAGGCCAACCAGGCGGTGTTCCTCGCGTTGCTGAAGCCCGGCGACACCTTCCTCGGCATGAGCCTCGCCGAAGGCGGCCACCTGACGCACGGCATGTCGCTCAACATGAGCGGCAAGTGGTTCAACCCGATCGCCTACGGGCTCGACCACGACGAGGCGATCGACTACGAGCAGGTCGAGCGGCTCGCCCGCGAGCACGCGCCGAAGCTGATCCTGGCCGGCGCGTCGGCCTACAGCCTGCGCATCGACTTCGAGCGCTTCGCCCGCATCGCCAGGGACGTCGGCGCGGTGTTCATGGTCGACATGGCGCACTACGCGGGCCTGGTCGCCGCCGGGGTGTATCCCAATCCCGTGCCGCACGCGGACGTGGTCACGACCACGACGCACAAGAGTCTGCGCGGCCCGCGCGGCGGCATCATCCTGATGAAGGAGCCCTACGCGAAGGCGCTCAACTCGGCGATCTTCCCCGGGCTGCAGGGCGGCCCGTTGATGCACGTCATCGCCGGCAAGGCGGTGGCGCTCAAGGAAGCGGCCGACCCGTCGTTCCAGGCCTATCAGCAGCGGGTGGTGACCAATGCCGACGCGCTCGCCAGGACCCTGATCGAGCGCGGCCTGCGCATCGTGTCGGGCCGCACCGAGAGTCACGTGATGCTGGTCGACCTGCGCGCCAAGCAGATCACCGGCAAGGCGGCCGAGCAGGTGCTGGGCGACGCGCATCTCACGGTCAACAAGAACGCGATCCCCAACGATCCCGAGAAGCCGTTCGTCACCAGCGGCATCCGCCTCGGCAGCCCGGCGATGACGACGCGCGGCTTCGGCACCGAGGAAGCCGTGCAGGTCGGCCACCTGATCGCCGACGTGCTCGACGCACCGCACGACGCGGCCACGCTCGCCGGCGTGCGCGATCGCGTGGCGACGCTGACGCGGCGTTTTCCGGTCTACGGCTGACCGCCGGGCGGCCGGGCGGCTCCTGCACGGCGGCCAGCGATGCACTGTCCCTACTGCGCGCATCCCGGCACCCAGGTCCTCGACACGCGGATCTCGGAGGACGGCGATTCGATCCGCCGGCGGCGACGCTGCGAATCGTGCGAGCGGCGCTTCACGACCTACGAGCGGCCCGAGATCGCGCTGCCGGTGGTGGTCAAGAAGAACGGCAGCCGTGCCGACTTCGATCGCGGCAAGCTGTCGTTCAGCCTGCACCTCGCGCTTCGCAAGCGGCCGGTCAGCGCCGAGGCGATCGAGGCCGCGATCGAGCGCATCGAGGACAAGCTGATGTCGTCGGGCGACAAGGAAGTGCCGAGCGACCGCATCGGCGAGCTGGTGATGCGGGAGCTGAAGAAGATCGACAAGATCGCGTACATCCGCTTCGCGTCGGTGTACCGCAGCTTCGAGGACGTCGACGAGTTCGCCGAGGTGATCCGCGAGGTCGCGACGCCGTCGCGCGGGCGGGCCACCAGGAAATAGCGCTTCCGTCCGCCGCGGCGACGGGGTTAAGGATTTTCCTGGCGATGAATGGCGGGTAGCTGCCGATGCTTGGCTGCCCGGCGTCGCGCACGGCCCGCCAGAATGGCGCCGTGAAATCTCGAACCGCCATTCCATCGATCGTCGCGCACGCCCCTGCGTTCGTGCCTGACGCCATCGCCCGTGCGTCGCACGGTTCGCCGCGTAGCAGCCAGCGCGGCTTCACGCTCATCGAAGTCATGGTCGCGCTGATCGTGCTGGTGCTCGGCGTCCTGGGCGCGGCGGCGATGACGCTGACCGCGATCCGCGACACCAAACAGTCGGGCCTGCGTTCGACGGCGTCGGCGCTGGCCTACGAGCTCAGCGACCTGATGCGGGCCAATCCCACCATCCGCGAACCGGTCACGCCGTTCACGATGGTCTTCGACAGCGAGACCTTTTTCCGCGGTGCCCAGCCGGCCAGTGCCGTCACCTCGTGCTGGGCCACCGGCTGCCTGCCGGCCGACAACGCCAAGAACGACTTCTACGAGTGGCTGACGAAGCTGCGTGGGCCCAGCGGCCTGCCGAACGGGGAAGCCGTGATCTGCCGCGACGCCACGAAGCTGGCCGACGCCTTCTATCCCGCCTGCGACAACGCGGCGACCTCGCCGCTGGTCGTCAAGCTCAAGTGGGACGAGAAGAACAACAACGCACGCGATGCGGCCTCGGCCGTTGCCGTGACGACGCGCTACATGGTCGTGACCATCCAACCGTACGGTCTCCAATGAAGACGCGCCCTGGTCCTCGCGGCATCGGCCGCCAACGCGGCGTGACGCTGACCGAGCTGATGATCGCGCTGGTCCTGGGCGCGCTGGTCGTGCTGGCCGCGACCGCCATGGTCGTGTCGTCGCGCGGCACCTACCGGACCCAGGACGAGGGCACGCGACTGGCCGAGTCGGCTCGTTTCGGGCTCGAGCTGAGCAACCGCATCGTGCGACTCGCCGGCTATACCAATTTCGGCGACGACGCGACGCCGCCGGCGTCGTACGTGCCCGATCCCCTCTGGCTCGTATCGCCGGACTCGTACGCCTTCAACGGACCCAACGTGGTCGGTACCAACAACTCCAAGCCGGGCGGCGGCGCGGGACTGAACGGCAGCGACTCGTTGACGATCCGCTTCTTCGGCTCGAGCCCGGTCAACTCGAACGTGGCCGACGGCAACGTCCTCGACTGCGCCGGCACGCCGGTCCCCCAGTCCCCCACCGCGACGAGTCCCGCCGTCATCAACGCGGCCCAGGTCAACAACGCGGCCCGCGCGTACAACGTGCTGTTCGTCGAGCCGGACACGGACGGCGAGCCGGCGCTCAAGTGCCAGGTGCAGGGCTACGACGCGATCACCGGCATCCCCGACAACGTCGTTCACCCGGCGCAGACGCTGATCCGCGGCGTCGAGGATTTCCAGGTCCTGTACGGCGAAGCGATACCACGGTTGTTTCCCAACGACGACCTCGACAATTCCTATCCGCAAGGCATCGTCTATCGCACCGGCCTCGGCGGAGTGAATCCCGTCACGAACTGGAACAACGTGCGCTCGATCCGCATCGCCATGCTCCTGCGCAGCGCGGTCGGTGCGCGGCCCGATCCGGAGGCCCCGGCCACGGTCTACAACCTGTTCGGCGCCCAGTATTCGGGGACGCAGGCCGGCGATACCGGCACGGCGTTCGCGCTGACGTCGTTGGGGACCGCGGAGCGGACGCGGATGCGCCGCGTCGTCGAGACCACCGTGTTCATTCGCAACCGCATGGCCGACTGGACCTCGGTCTTCGTCAACTGAGCGCATCCCGCCATGGTCCCTTCCTTCTCTGCCTCTCGCGTTCTGCGGCTGAACGCCCCGGGCCAGCGCGGCTTCTCGCTGATCGTCGCCCTGATGATGCTGATCGTCATCATCATCCTCGGGATCAGTGCGTCGCAGATGTCGATCAACGAGGAGCGCGGCGCGCGGAACGATCGCGATCGGCAACTGGCGTTCCAGGCGGCCGAGGCCGCCCTGAAGGATGCCGAATACGAGATCTACGGCAGCACGGCGCCGGCCTGCACGCTCGCGGGACAGGGAGGCCGGATGCGGATGGGCACGTTCACGTGCTTCAACGAGAACAACTACTTCGGCTATGCCCTCGGCTGTTCGGGGCCGCCGAACGCCGGGCTGTGCATCAACAACCCCAGCCTGCCGGCCTACCTGGATTCGACCAATGTCGACTTCTACAAGGATGCGACCGGGTCGGGCAACAACCACACCGTGAAATACGGGCGCTACTCCGGGCGCGACTTCGGCTCGCAGCAGACCCTGGCGGGCCTGCCGGTCTCCATCTATCCGCCGCGCTACATCATCGAAGCGGTGCCGAAGAAC
Organism: Betaproteobacteria bacterium; assembly: GCA_903644065.1. Taxonomy (GTDB): domain Bacteria; phylum Pseudomonadota; class Gammaproteobacteria; order Burkholderiales; family Burkholderiaceae_D; genus CAHJXF01. The sequence goes on along the minus strand of CAHJXF010000080.1, from coordinate 7,001 downwards.
ACGTCGGTGAACTCGTCGACCGCACCCGGTGCGGGCGCCGGGTCGGGTGGCAACGTGATGTTCCGCGTCACGGCGATGGGCTTCGGCGCCAATGCCAATTCACAAGTCGTATTGCAAGCTGTCGTCGCCACCCAGGACTGATGCCATGAAGACCACGATCCGATCGATCTTCGCTTTTTTCGGGCGGCGGGCACGCTCGTCGATCGCGCTGTGCCTCGCGACCCTCTGCGGCGCCGGCTTCGCGCAGCAGATCGATATCTCGAACGCGCCGCTCTACGGCGGTAGGCAGCCCCATCCGAACGTGGCGGTGACGACCTCCGTCGAGTTCCCGACGGTGGGTGCCGCCTACCTCAACCGGGACCACTACTCGTCGGCGACCAGCTATATCGGTTACTTCGACCCGTCCAAGTGCTACGTCTTCCGCAACGGTCACGGCGGTTACTTCCGGCCCTCGTACGACGCCAATGCGGCGCATGAGTGCACGAATGCGTTCAGCGGCAGCTTCATGAACTGGGCGACGATGTCGGCCATCGACGAATTCCGCTACGCCATGACCGGCGGCAACCGGGTCGACGAGGACGGGCCGAACGACGGCACGATCATCCAGCGGGCGACGCTGCCCGACGGGTCGGTACCGGGCGTGCCGTCCTTCTACAACGCGGGAGGCAATTTTCCGACGCAGGGCATGGACTTCTACGGGATCTACAACACCGCGCAGGCCTTCTACTACAACACCTCGGGGATGGACAAGGTGTTGCCCAACAACCTGACCAGCAGCAGCCCGTACGTGGCCTTCGCCAGTTGCGGCGTCTACTTCTACGTCGGCTATCCCGGGCCGGACGGCAGCACCTGCAACATTGCCAACGACACCAGTCCCAACAACATCCTGCCGAACGGCGTGCTGCCGGTTCGCGTCCTGGTCTGCGACCGCACCGAAGGACCGGTGCGCACCGACCTGTGCCAGCAGTACGGTGGCCGGACGGGCAAGTACAAGCCGGTCGGGCAGGCGCAGGTCAACGCGGCCCGCATGCGCTTCGCCGCGTTCGGCTACCTGATGGACCACAACACCAACGACGGCTACACCGTGCCGCCCGGTTGCGACGACGGATCGACGTGGAGCCGATGCCGCTACGGCGGCGTGCTGCGCGCGCCGATGAAGTACGTCGGACCGACGACCTACGACGCGAACCAGATCGCGGCGACGAACTCGCATACCGAAGTCAATGCCGATGGCACGTTGAATCGCGATCCCGAAGGCACAGCGCTCAGCAGCTCGGGCTATTCGGGCTTCATCAACTACATCAACAAGTTCGGCGCGACCGGCGTCTACAAGCGGTACGACACGATGGGGGAGATGTACTACGAGGCCATCCGCTACTACCAGAACCTCGGACCGACGCCGATCGCGGCTTCGGGCACCCTGACCGCTGCCGTGAAGGACAACTTCCCGATCACGACGACGTGGACCGACCCGATCGGCTCGACCTGCTCGGCCAACTACATCATCAACCTCTCGGACGCGAACGTCTGGGACGACACCTACCTGCCGGGCTACAACGGCAGTCCGTACCCGGGCTATGCGAGAGGCGCGAGCCGCAGTCCGGAGGGCGGGCTGGACGCGCACCTGTGGGCGAGCTACATCGGCGCGCTCGAATCGACGACGTCGTCCCTGGTGGCCGGCGACGTGCATTCCTACCTCGGCAACATCGCCGATCAGAATACGGGCGCCGGCTCGGCGTCGTACGCCGTGGCGGGCGCCGCCTTCTGGGCGAACGTCAACGACATCCGCTCCGACCTCGCCGGCAAGCAGACCATCAAGACGATCTCCTTCGACGTCGACGAGCCGTCGATCGACATTCGTGATCGCCAGCTGTACCTGATGGGCAAGTACGGCGGCTTCAACAACACCATCGACCGCAGCAGCGACGCGTACGCCAATCCGTTCTATTCGATCAACACGTCGAATCCGACCGGACCGGCGATCCGTTCCAACTCGGAGTGGGAAGACACGCTGAACTCCGCCTACCCGACGAACTACCTCCTCGCATCGGATCCGCAGAAGCTCATCAACGGCCTGCGGAACGCCTTCGCCCGGATCAATGCGCAGACCGGCACGCTGTCCGGCGCCGCGCTGACGTCCGCCAACCTGACCTACGGCTCGGCGGGTGCGTACATCGCGACGTTCGATCCGGCACGGTGGGCGGGCTCGGTCCTGTTCAACTCGTTGTCGGTCGACGTGGCCGGCAACCTGGTGGTGTCGGCGACGCCGATCTGGGATGCCGGTTCGCTGTTGACGGCGCGCTGCGGCACGGTCAGCTCCGGCTCCACGGTGTGTACCGACGCCGATGCCAGCGCCAACAAGCGCAACATCTTCACCACGGTTCGCGCCGCCGGCGTTCGGAAAGCCGTTCCGTTCACCTATGCGGACATCGCGGCGAACGATCCGCTCTATCTCGCGACGCTGAACACCAACCCGGCCTCGAACGTCGTCGATAATCGCGGCCCCCAGCGTCTCAACTACCTGCGGGGCTATCGCTTCGACGAATCGTCGGCGCTCGGTTTCCGGCAGCGCGATTCGGCGATGGGCGACATCGTCAACTCGGGACCCGTCTACGTCGGACCGCCGACCTCGGCGATCCCCGACAACGACTATCAATCTTTCTACACGACCAATGCCAATCGTGTCCCGGCGGTGTACGTCGGCTCCAACGACGGCATGCTGCACGCGCTGCGCGCATCGGACGGCTTCGAACTGTTCTCCTACGTGCCCGGCTTCGCGTATGCCGACCTCAACGACCTGACCAACCCGGCGTACCAGCACGAGGTCTTCGTCGACACGGTGCCGAAGGTCCAGGAGGCGAAGGTCGGCAACGCCTGGAAGACCGTCCTTCTGGGTGCGAACGGCAATGGTTCGCAGGGCGTCTTCGGGCTCGACGTCAGCGACCCGTCGAGCTTCGGCACGAGCAAGGTGCTCTTCGAATTCTCGGACGCGGACGACGCCGATCTGGGCAATGTCATTGCGACGCCCGAGATCGCCAAGCTGTGGGTCAGCGGCCCGTCCACCGCTCCGGTCTATCGCTATTTCGCGGTCGTGACCGGCTACAACAACACGCGGACGACCACGAACTTCCGTGCGGACACGAGCGTCAGCAGCGACACGGCCAACAAGGGCGTGCTGTTCCTGATCGCACTCGACCACGCGTTGAACACACCGTGGTTGCTCGGCGTCGACTACTACAAGTACAAGTTCCCGGCAGCCAACCCCAGCCTCGCGAACGGCCTCGCGCCGGTCACGTTGCTGGCCAGCAAGACGGGGGACCGCAGCACGGCGACGATGTATTTCGGCGACCTGCAGGGGAGCCTGTGGAAGTTCAACACCTACACCGGGGACCCGGCGACCTTCGCGCCGGCGCTCGGCACGATCGCCGCGCCGTTGCCGTTGTTCGTCGCGACGGACGCTTCCAGCAATCGGCAACCGATCACGTCGCGGGTCGAACTGTCGAACGGCCCGTACGGCAGCACGCTGATCTATTTCGGGACCGGCGAATATCTCGGGACCTCGGACCTCAACCTGCCGGGCACGGCGCAATCGGAATATTCGTTGCTCGACCTGAGCCAGACCGTAGCCATCTCGCGCAGCACCGATCTCGTCCAGCGCGTCGGCAGCGTGTCCGGATCGACGGTCACGGTGACCGGAGCCGATTTCTCGTACAGCGGCGCCAGTTCCAAGAAGGGCTGGTACCTCGACTTTCCGGGCAGCGCCTCGCTCGGCGAGCGCAGCATCACGAAGCCGGCCGTCCGCACGGGACTGCTGACCTTCACGACGCTGACGCTGTCCAACGACCTGTGCCTGCCGGGGAATGGCTACGTCTATCAGGTCAACGCGCTGACCGGCAAGGCGGTCGGCGGTGCCGGGACGACGATCGGCTACTCGTCGACCGTCGGTATCCCGGGGCCGCCTCGCGTGGTCGACCTCACGCTGACGAACGGGCAGACGCAGGCGACCGGTGAATCGATCAACCGGATCACCCAGACCACGCTGGTGTCGGGAACGGCCGGCAAGATCGGCAGCTACGGGCCGCAGGTGCCGACCAAGGGACCGCCCACGCAGCAGATCAACTGGCGCGAGATCACCAACTGGAACGATCGGACGGGGCATTGATCGTGACGACATCGCATCCATCCATCGGGACGGCGCATCGGACGCGCGGCGCGGCGCGCTCGCGGGGCTTCACGCTGATCGAGTTGATGATCACGGTGGCGATCGTCGCGATCCTCGCCGCGATCGCCATCCCGTCGTACCAGGACTCGATCTGGAAGGGCAAGCGGGGCGAGGCGAAGGCCGCGATCCTGAAAGCCCTGCAGGCCGAGGAGCGCTACTACACGCAGAACAACACCTATGTCGATCCGACGTCGCTGCCGATCGCGAACCGCGGTGCGTTCCCGGCGGTATCGGCCGATTCGCTCAGCAACTCCCGCTACACGATCGCCGTGACCCGGGCCGGCGTCGCGCCGCTTTGTACCGACAACGATTTCGCGAAATGCGCGGTCGTCGTCGCCACCGTGATCGGCGCCGCCGATCCCAAGTGCGGAGCCACGTTGTCGATGGATACGGTCGGCAACCGCTCATCGGCCACCGGCAACGCGATCTGCTGGAAGTGACCGATGATTGATCGACGCCGCGGGTTCACGCTGATCGAGTTGCTCGTGGTCGTGTCGCTGATCTCGATCATGCTGGCGATCGCGGTGCCGAGCTTCACGTCGTTCATCTCCCGGTACCGCGCCACCGCCGCAATCAACGACCTGCTGCAGGGCGTCACGCTGACCCGTGCGGAAGCGCTCAAGCGAGGCCGGCGCGTGGTGCTGCTGCCGAACGACGCGGCGCACAACCCTACCGCCGCCGGCAGCTGGATCAACGGGTGGACCATCTTCGTCGACCTGAACAACAACCAGACGCTCGAATCCAGCGACACGCTGATCTTCAAGCATCCCGAGTTGCCGACCAGCATCGCGATCACGCCACCGGCGACGTCGAGCACGCCGTTCGGCAACGCCAACTACGTGTCCTTCGACGGCACCGGCTACCCGCGCAAGGTCGACGGCACGCAACTCAAGGGCGGCATCGTGGTGACCGACCACACGGGGTCGACGACGAACTTGCGGACCTTGTGCCTCGCGCTCTACGGTCGACCGCGCATCATCGTGGACACGCCGGACGGCTGCAGCGACTGAACGAGGGGCGGGGCGGGAGATCGTCCCGGTATTGCGCCCTCCGCTTGTCGTCGGTCCGCCGGAACGGGTGTGCTCGGCCCATGAGGCGTCGATGGCTGCTTAGTGAGCGATGGCTGGCGACGCCATCCGCTGTCTGCCATCCGGCATCCGGCCTCCGTCATCCGGCATCCGTCATTCGGCACACGACGTTCGCCATCCGCCGTCCTGCGTCCGCGCCGATGGTTTGCGACCTCGTCTGCGAACGCGAGCGAACACACGAGCGCCGTCGTCGCCCACCGACGCATGGCGCGCCGAATCGCCGGCGTGATGCCGAGGCACGCCGCGTTCAGCCGCATCGCTGCGTTCCGGCGCTTCGTCATCCGAATGCACGTTGTGGCGATGCGCTGGGTGAACGTCAATCGAGGGCATGGAACACCGTGCCCGAATCGCTTCGCTTTTCCTCGTTGCCGCAGGCCGGCGCCCCTGGCTCGGCGGTCGTCCGAGTCGCGGCGTCACGCTGCTCGAGGTCATGGTCGTCCTGGTCGTCGTGGGCATCCTCGTGGCGAGCGCGGTGCCGGGTTTCGGACGCCTGCTTTCCAGCCAGCGAGCCGTCTCGGCCACCAACGACCTGCTTCACGCCATCGCGCTCGCGCGAAGCGAGGCGATGCGTCGCGGCCGGCGCGTCTATCTGGCGCCGACCGCAGTCGAATGGCACGACGGCTGGGCCGTGTTCGTGGATCGCAACGACAACCGCTCGTTCGATGCGGCGATCGACGAGGTCGTCACGCGGCATGACGCATTGCCGGCTTCGACCACCATCTCCAATCCGTCGAACGCCAACCGTCGACCGTTCACCGACGTGGGATCGCCGCAGCGAACCTACATCATGTTCGACGGCACCGGCTATCCGCGCCAACGCAATGGCGCGTTCAACATCGGCAGCCTGGCCGTCGCGGATCGAGTCGGATCGACGCTGACCGTCCGCACGATCTGTCTCGCGTCGTACGGGCGGGTGCGCGTCGTGGCGGATCGCGCGTCTTGCAGCTGAGTAGGCCGATGCGGGCCGCCACGGCAGGTCGGTCGTCGGCTCGCAGGGCGGTCGCTCGAACGTCCGCCGGGCGTCCCCGACCCCGACGCGGCCGGAGCGCTGCTGCGACAATGACCGCCTCCTCCCCGCTTTCGATGTCGCATGTCCTCGACGCCTTCGTCCGATCCCACGCACTGGATGCGGCACGCGCTGCTGCGGGCCCATGACGCCCTGTATCGCAGCGATCCGAATCCGCGCGTCGGCTGCGTGCTGGTCAAGGACGGCATCGCGATCGGCGAGGGGGCCACCCAGGCACCGGGCGGACCGCATGCCGAGATCGAAGCGCTGCGCGACGCCCGCGAGCGGGGCCACGACCCGCACGGCGCGACCGCCTACGTGACGCTCGAGCCGTGCAGTCACTTCGGTCGCACGCCGCCGTGTGCCGACGCGCTGGTGGCGGCCGGCGTCGTGCGGGTGGTGGCGGCGATCGAGGATCCGAATCCGCTGGTCGCCGGACGGGGCTTCGAGCGCCTGCGGACTGCCCGCGTCGAGGTCGAGAGCGGCGTGCTGGCCGACGAGGCGCGGGAACTCAACATCGGTTTCGTCTCGCGGATGACACGTGGTCGGCCGTGGGTGCGCATGAAGCTGGCCGCCAGTCTCGACGGCCGGTCGGCGCTCGCCGACGGGCGCAGCCAGTGGATCACCGGCGCGGCGGCGCGACGCGACGGCCATGCCTGGCGCGCCCGGGCGTCGGCGCTGTTGA
>CAHJXF010000079.1 GCA_903644065.1 Betaproteobacteria bacterium | reverse complement strand
ATGCGCGCGGCCCGCACCGACCTGGTCGAGTACGAGAACGCGGCGCTGCGCGTCGAGAATCGCAGCCTGCGGGCCGACCTGGTCGCTCTCGAGCGCGAGGCAATGGAGATGGTCGGCGAGCTGCGCATGCTGCGCGGTGACGACCCGCCGTCGATCTGCAACGTGGTGTGGATGACCGGCCGATTCCAGCGCCCGGAGCCGGTTGCCGGCCCGCCGGCGCATCGGCCAGTCATGTCCGCCGCTCGCCGTGGTGCGCCGTCGCAGACGCTGCCGACGATGCAATGACGGCGCGCGAGGCGTTCGAGGCGTGGGTGACGCGAACGCTCGTCGAACTCGGTGGCGAGGCGCCCACCTTCGAACGAGATCCTGAGCGCCCGGACGCCTACTTTGATTGGGCGCTGCAGCTGCAGTGGGAGCCGTGGAAAGCGGCGCTCACCTGGCGGGACGATACCGCCGCTTTGGGGGATAGCACCGGCCCCTGAGCCGACCGATGATGCGGTCGGCGGTCAGCAGTCGGTGGTTCGCCAGACGTGGCGATAAGCTGGACCGCCCCTTCTCTTGAAACTCTTGACATGCCACGCCGTCGACGCAGGCCGAAACAATACCGATTCGTGAAATATCTGGGCGTGCCGCTCTTCTGTGCGGCCGTCTTGGTCTTTCTTCAGGTATCCACCGCACTCGGGTGTGAGATGGGGCGCCAAGCATCGCCAAAAATGGTCTGTCCCGAGTCCGCGTTCCCTGCTTTCATCACGCTGGCGCTATGGGCTGGCATCATCATTGGCGTCGGCATGGCGGCTCATCAAGCGTACCGCGACTTCGTTCATTACGATTACATGAACGAGGATTGAGAGGCTGCTCCTACTTCGACGAGACCTCGATCGGCTTGTTGCCGTGTACCGGGCCCGACTGGGCGAGCAGTTCCTGGCCGCGCGCGGCGCCCGACGAGCTGCCAAAGTAGTAGCTGACGACGGCGGTCCACGCGGTCGACAACGAACCCAGGAGCAGCAGGATCGGCTCCTTCGCATCCGGCTGCATCGGTGCGAACGCCACGGCGCCCATGACGCCGAAGAAGCCGATGGTGATCAGGCCTGCGAGCAGCTTCGGCGTCAGGTCGCGCACGTTCGACTCGCGCAGCCGCGCGCTGCTGCGGTCGCCAGCGTCGGTGACGAGCATCTCGGACGCCGTCTTGGCGAGGCCCGCCTCGAACGCGGCGTTGATCTGGTTGACGTCGATCCCCTGCTGTCCGAGCACCTCAGCGTGCTTCGCGTCCGCCTCGCGCAGGGCGACGATCTGGTCGTTGGTCAGCTGCGCGTCCTGCAGCTTCTGGCTGATCGCTTCGACGCCGCCGCCCGGATCGATGCCGAGCACCTTCTCAAGCATCGTGACGCCCTGCCCCGCCATCGGCCCGGCCAGCATCGAGGCGATCGTCGGAGCGAAAGACGCAACTGCACTACCGATCTGCTTGAGGTCCATTCTTCAGTCCTTGGTTGATGCGATCGCGGAGCACCATGATCGACAGGTAGTTTTTCCACTCGGGCCGCGAGTGGTCGTCCTCGATCGGCTTCAGGAGCTTGTCCGCCTCGTCGAAGCCAACCCGGTTGACGAGCTGGGCGATCGGCAGCAGCTCGCCGAGGTTGTCCTGCGGCTGGCGCGTCACGGCCGAACGCCGAACGCCGCTTTCGCGCGCGCCGTGGCGACGACGCGGCCGCTGTAACCCTTGATCGTCGCGGCCGGTCGAGCGGGATCGCCGCCGTTGATCTTCGACGCGACGGTCGCCACGTCATCGGCATTGGCGGCCAGGCCGCAGAAGTGCTTCGACCAGTACCAGGCAGCGGAGAGCGCGGCGTATTCGGGCACGCACAACGCGTCAGGAATCGACAGCACTGGCGCGGTCGGGTACGCGTGGTTGAACGCCGCATAGTTCTCGCGGCCCGTGAGCTGGATGTAACCACGGCCGCGGTACTTGTAGCCGTCACCGCTCGCGCGACCGGTGTTGCCCATGCGATCGCCGTAGAGCACGTTCGCGATGCCGACCTGGTCGGCCGGATGCGTGGCGGTGCGGCCGAACGCGTACGCGTCGACCCGCGTGACGACGGTGCCGTTCTTGCGTCGCAGCTGCGGAGAGGCGGGCGGCAGGAAGAAGTGCTCCTCGAACTCGCTGGCCAGCGCGGCGGCGGCGTAGTTCAGGCTCTCCTCCACGTGCTGATAGCCGCCGGACTCGAAAGCGGTCTCGGCGACGAAGTGGGCCTGGTCCAGCGGCGTGACGATGTTGAAGGTCGTCGTCGCCGCGTCGATCGCGGCTGCCACGATGCTCAGGTTCGCCGGCGAGCAGCCGGTGGCGGCCTGCAACAGCTCAGGGGTGATCTTCATGGCAGGGGCTTTCCTTCGGGCCACACGTCGGTGGCGGTGAGCGGTGGCTTTTCACCGGTCGCTTTCTCGGAGAGGTTCTCGACTCGCTTCGCCGTGCGGTAGCCGCGTCGATTCGCGTCGTCGAGATCTCGATCGCGCTCGGCGATGTCGGAACGCAGGCGCGCGGTCTCGCGCTCGTGCGATGCCCTCACGGCGCGCCGCGCCTCGTTGTCCTGAGCCTTCTGCTTCTCGACTGCCAACGTCAGGTCGCGCAGCTGGGCATGCAGGTCTTCGATGCTGCGACGGCACTCGGCCCGTTCTTCGGCCGCGTCGCTGATGACGTTGGTCAGCCGCGTCCGCACCGCGGCGAGCTCTGTCCGGTCCGCATCACGATCGGCTCGGATCTCGGCCAGTGCTTCCGTATGCAGCCGCGCGTTCTCGGCGTTCTGTCGGAGCAGCTCGCCCTTTTCGGCCGTCAGGTTGAGCTCGCGGGCCTCGTACTGGTTGAGCTCGGTCTGATGGTCACGCGCGAGGTCGTCGAGCTCCTCGAGGTGCGCCTTGTCGTTGTCGAGCAGCGCCTTGCCGACATCGATGCGCGCTTCGTCGAGCTTCTTGGCTTTCTCGACCGGCGGCGAGTTCTCCCACCGCTCGCGCAGGTACTTCGCTGCGCCGACGATGACCGCGATGCCGATGCCGACCCACTCGCCGGCCTGGTCCGGATCGAGAATCACGTGGTGACCCCCGCCGGCGACCGGTTCTTCGCGAACATCAGCCAGAGGGCCAGGACCATCGTGCCGAAGCCGCTGCCGCTCAGCAGCGCGACACGGCCGAGCGACAGGTCGATGCTCGCTGCAACGCCGCCGAAGAGCGCAAAGCCGAGCGCGGTGATCCAGAAGTCGAGCTGCGGCCGCTCGACCAGCTTGAAGACCGCCCGCAGCATTCCCCAGGCATGGATGCAGAACAGGATGAGCAGCGTGACGTCGCTGAACCAGCGCCGCAGGATGTCGAAGCCCTGCCCGTCGAGCGTCTCGCCTGGCCAGGCCAGGATGCACGCGCTGATGATCGACATCAGGGCCATGACGCCGTAGCAGAGCCTTGGGTCGGCGGCGAGCGTGTCGAGCGTCTCGCGCTTGCAGTGCGCGAGGTAGGCGCGTGGCGAGAGGGCAAAAAAAGACCCGCCGGAGCGGGTCGTGGTCGGTTCGTTGATCATGCGGCGGTCCTGTCTCCGGGCGAAAAAAAACCCGCATCAGCGGGCTTCGGATGCGGCGTGCTGTCGGGCATCACGGGAACTGCAGGTTGATCGAACCCATCGTCCCGATGAAGTTGCGCGACCCTGGATTGTTGAGGTCGGCGCCGAAGAGGAAAGGGCTGGCGACCTCCAGGAACGTGAGACGAGTCGACGCGGTGATGAGGACGGTGCCGTCGACTGCGATGGAAAAGACCGCGCCCGCTCGCGAAAAGAGCAGCGTGTGCTCGACGCCATCGCTGAAGCCACCGCTGGACGTCGTCATAAAGGCGCTGGTGTTGAAGTCGTACGCGTACAGGGCGATTTTCCCGTCACCGGGCGACGTGTTGATCAGCAGGATGAACGTTCCTTGCGATCCATCGCCTCCGACCCCGGGTCGACTGACCAGCGCCGTGTACTGCTGGGTCTGAGCGGTCTTGAACTTCATCGAGAGGCTGAAGTCGTTTGCCCGCAGTCCGGCACGTCCGCGGTGCGCCACCGACAGGAAATCATAGGTGGCCGCGAGCACCAGTCGGTTCGACACGATCTTGGCGCCGCCGGCCGGCGTGGCGACCATCGAGTTCGGTCCGGAATCCGTGAACGTCGTCGAGTTGTCCGGGCCGGCGCACTCGAAGTCGAAGACCGTCGTCGACGGGGCTCCACCCGAGGCCGGCGTTGCCCATTTCACCCCGAGTGGTTGCGTGCCGTCGGCGGTCAGGACCTGGCCATTCGATCCGACTGGTACGCGAGCGGCCGCGCTACCAAAGCCGAGCAGGTCGCCCTTCGTCGTGAGCGGAACTGATCCACCGCCCGAGGGCCCAGCCGGACCTTGCGGGCCCGCGGGACCCTGCGGCCCCTCAGGACCTGCTGGTCCGACAGAGCCGCCGCCACCGCCGCCACCCCCAGATCGCTGCTCCTGCGTGTACGAAAAGACGCCGGTGCTGGTGGTCACCGCAACGCCGAGGTGGACTGCGCCGCTCGAGTAGCCGGACGCGTTGTGGGTGACGATGCCGGTCGTGGCGTCGGCTTCGACGTAGCTCGTGGTGCTCGCCGGCAGCGTCATCGTTTGCGCCGCGAGGTCACCGCCGTTCCAGCGACCGCCGAAGAACGCGAGCACGAACCCGGTGCTGTGGGCATGGTCCTGCGTCAGCGGGAAATATGGCGCGAGCGCGTCGAACAGCTCGTTCGCGATGACCACGTTGCCGGTGCTGCCCTCGACGAGCTGGGGAAAGGAATTGATCATCAGTACAGGCCCGTGAAGATGTTGATGCAGGGGTCGCCGATCGACCCGACGAAGCCGTGGCCGGGCCGGTTCGGATCGTTGCCGATCGAAATGCCCACGCCCGGAAAGTTGCCGCCGACACGGTTGCGCCAGCCGTTGACCGCGACGCCGACGCCATCGACCTGCATCAGCCAGACGTCGCCAGTCGCCGAAGCCTGATAGACGCGAAGGTCGTGCTCCACGCCGTCGCGGAAGTTGCCGGCGGCGTCGGCGCTCTGGAGCAGCGGCGCACCACTGCTCGCGAAGTCGGAGAAGCAGAACTGCAGCAACCCATGGAAGGGGCCGACGTCCTCGATCTGAAGGCGCCACGAGCCTTGATCGAAGGCCGGCGTGGTGTGCGACATCAGAACGCCCGTCGACGTCGTCTTGAACTTCAGGCGGATCTCGAAGACTCTGATCCCGAAGCCGAACAGCTCCTCGGGCAGTGACGGGCCGCACAGCAACGCGTCGGTACCGCCAGCGAAAACCGCACGGTTGCTCGTCGCATGGGCCCCGCCTACCGCGGCGACGTTGATCCCGGCCCCACCGGAGTTGACGAAGGTCGTCGCCCCGTTCGCGGCCGTCGTCGAGACGAACAGGGTCGTCTTCGGGTTGGGTGCCACACCGCCGTGCACGAGCAGCGGATCCGAGTATTCCCCGACCGTGCCGTCGCGCAACATCTGGGCGACCTGAAAGTGGAAGTCCGTCGGCTCGCCGAGCAGCTGGTTGAAGTACCGCTGCTCGTTGTCGTAGAACGCGAGCTCGCCGACGGCGCCGGTGGCACGCCGCTCCGTCTTGATCGAGTAGGCATCCTGTTCGTCGGCGCGCAAGCCCGGTGAGAACGGGTCGGGGTTCGTCAGCCGCGTGCGGCGGTTCCAGGTGAACGAGATGTAGTCGGCTCCGATCGCTGCGCGGACGTTGACCGGTGCGAAGCAGGTCCGAAAGACGTCCTCGCTGAGGATCGAAGCCGAACTGCCCGTGTCGATCGTCCGGCCGAACGACACCGCCGTGAATTGGCGGTAGACGTGCGGCCGCGCATCGTCGTTGTTCGCTTCGAGCATGCACGCCCGCTCGAGCAACACCACGCGGTCTCCGACGACGTGGACCGCTGCTCGCTCCGTGCCGCGTCGGTAGCGAAGAAGTCCCGAGAATTCGTAGAGGTCACCGCTGACCTGCACGACATCGCGGGCGATCAGGACTTCCTCACCGACCAACCAGGCCGTCCGTCCGGCCAGGACCAGTTCTCGGGTCAGGCTGGCCGGCGAGCCGCCACCCCGCAGCAGGGCCTGGAAGCGACCCGACTCGTCGAACGCGTTGATGCCGCTGTACGCCGCGAGAGCAGTGGTCGTCACCCCGATGATCGAGCGCCCGGCGGCCAGGCCGATCACCGCGTTGCTGCCATCGTCCGTGCGGATCAGCTGCGCGCCCGACCAGGCCGTCCCGGTCGCCACCGGCAGGCGGGGCGTGACCTTCGCGTATAGCGCAGGGCCGACGTCGCTGTCCTGGAGCGGCGCGACGTCGAGGAGTTGCAAGTCAGGCGAAACCGGGATCCTCACCGTCGAGCCGCTTCGTGCGCCGCTGACGACGCGGGTGCTGGTGTAGGCCGCGGCATCGTCGGCAACGCAGTCGAACTCGAGCAAGCCCTGCTGATCCTTGACGCTTCGGATGCGGCGCCGACGCAGCACCGAACCGTCGTCGATCATCACCACGTCTGCGACCTGCAGGGCCTTCAGCCGGTAGTCGCCGGAGAAGGTGTTGGTCGTGCGCTCGACCCACGAAGTCACCTTGGCGACCTCGGCGAGCTGAGCGGCCTGCGTCGCCGTCATGGCGATTGCCGTCGCATCGAGTGTCACGACCTGCTGGGTTGTCGTGTTGAGGCGCAATGCCGGCACGCTGCCCGGCTGGTAGTCGTTGTCGATGTTGGTGAAGTTGACCGCGAAGTACTGCGGGACGTCGATCTCTTTCGCGCGATCCTCGGACAGCGCTTCCGGCGGGGTTGCGCCGAAGTCGTGCGCGGCCAGATCAGCCGTGTTGATCGTCATCACGGCGGGCCCGCCGCGCAGCTTGAAGTACACGCCGGTGCTCGACGGGACGCCGTCGAAGAAGTAGACCGCGGCCAGGTAGTTGAGCGCGTCGACGGCGGTCATCTGTCGCGAGATGACGAACCCGGACACCATGATGTCGGTCAGTTCGTGGGCATCGCACGCGACGCCGCGCGACGCACAGATCGCCGACACGATCGTCGACAACGGGACGTCGACGCCACTCGACGCGGTGTAGCGGACCAGCTGGTGCCGAAAGACCGGCTGGACGTTGTCGGTCGCGGTCGTCGGCAACTGAGAGATGACGTGGTCGTCGTTGATGAAGCACGCCGGGCCGCCGAGAAACGAGTCGTCCCGTCCCGAGTCGTTGACCGGCACCGCCCCGGTCGACAGGACGACGTAGCTTCCATCAGAGAGCCACTTCCACACGTAGCCGGTGCCGCTCATCGTGCTGCACCACGTCGTCACCCCGTCGGTGCACATCGAGCACATCACCTCCGACGCGCCGAATCCCAGGCTGACGTTGGGTCCGGGGTAGTCGGCGATCAGGGAGGCGTCCGCCTGATCGAGCACCACAAGGTGCATCCCGTCCGGATAAGAGATCAGCGCGTAGACGCGGCCCAGCGCGCACGCGAGCGCTTCGCAGGTCGGCGGCCCGTTCGGGTGGGTCGCCGGGTCCCGAAAGACGTATTCCCCATTGGCGGGCCGATTGGCTTCGACGATACTTCGCCCGGCACCATAAACGCTGATGCGTTGACCGTAATAGACGCTGTTGTCGCTTCGAATGGCGATTGCCACGACGTCGGTATCTTGGTCCGTCGCGACCATGTTGTATTGGTCGTTAAAGTTCGTGTAAGTCGAGAGCGCTTCCAAACGAATAACGCGAATGCCGTCGTCGGTTTGATTGGGAACCGGTGCCAGATACGAGATGTAGATCGACTGCAGGATGTGCGTGTGGTCGTAGGGATCTTCCTCGTAATTGAGGCAGCACATTGCCGGTCGGTCCTGCGTCTGGCAGGGCCTGATTTCGCCGGCGTTCGCGTATTGCAAGGTGAAGACGCCGGCGTAGACCCCCTCCTGCCCATCGCTACTGTGGTACATGGCCAGCTTCGTCGGATCGCTTGGGTACAGCTGGCGCCAGTACCAGATCTCCCGATCACCGACCCAACTGCGCCCGCGAAACGAGGTGAAGCCTTGATCGGCCGGGGTGAGGGAACAGATATTCAACCGCGTCACCGTTTGGGACGCATTGCCGAGTAACTCGACCTCGATTTGCGGAATGCGCTCTCCGAATTGATCGATCTGCAACTCTTCGAAAACGAGATAGCAATCGCCACGACGCGCGCTGACGTTGCCGGCGCCTTCGTACGAGACGATCAGCGAGTCCGGCATCTGCGTGTCGGTGCCTGGATAGAACCTGACCGACTTGGCCAGGAAGTCGCTGGCGATGATCGTCGCGGCGTCGGCCGTGTGCGAGAAGTCGATCATCAGTTTCTTGTCGAACCAGGCGCGGCCATACCCGGCCATCTCGCCGCGGCAAAACTTGATCGCGACCGACTGGGTATAGCTGGTCGTGTTCTGGACCGGCGTGCTGGAGCCTTTGCCGCCGCCGCTCGAGTGGCTGTGGGGGATCTTCTGCGTGCCCCAGACCACGTTTCCCGCGACGCGCATCCGCCCGAAGATCCACGGGATCGGCGTTCCCTCGGCGCTTAGCTGGATCGACAGGTCCGACAGTTGCGGACCGTTGACAGCCTTGCCCTTGGTCGCAAGCGCCGTCGCGACCCCGGCGATGACCGTGTAGGTCGCGATGCCAGCCTGCGGGTTGTCGGTGACGTACCCGACGATGATGCCGGCGACGACGCCGACAACCTGGCCGAGGACGGTGCCGCTCATGTTTCAATCCCGGGCAGGCGGTACGCGGCGCAGATGCGCGCGAGCCAGCGCGCGTCAAGCGGGGTCTCGACGACGCGCCCGACCTTGTTGTCGGCGTGGATCATCGACAGACCGCCGTCCAGGTAGTCGACGACGATGCCGACGTGCTGAGGCAGGCGCGTGATGCGCATGACGATCGCGTCGCCGGCCTGGATCTCGGCGACGCCGATGCGCGTCATGTGCTCGTCGCACAGCTGCAGCAGGCGAATGCCCTCGGGGTGCCGCTCGTAGTTGATGACGTCGAACGTCGACAGACCGAGGGTGCGTCCGACCAGCGTGATCACGCCAGCGCAATCGACGCCCTCACCGGCCCGACGATGCTGGTGGACGTAGGGCGTCCCCAAGAGAGCCCGAGCCTCCTGGACGACCGCCGCGCGCGTACTCACGTCGTCTGGTAGGTGAGGGCCGCGTCCTGGCCGAGGATCGCGTCCTCGCCCTGGAAGTTGATGCCGTTCAGGTACTTCACGACGCAGTCACCCGTGTAGCCGTCGGCGCGCTTCTTCTCGTGGTTGCAGCCCGGGGTGATCGTCAGCTCGTCGTCGGGCGCGATCCCGTAGTAGAGGTCGTGAAGCAGCTCGAAGTGACCACCGGAGGTGAACGTCTTGATCTCCATCTTCATGCCGACGGA
Source organism: Betaproteobacteria bacterium (assembly GCA_903644065.1). Taxonomy (GTDB): domain Bacteria; phylum Pseudomonadota; class Gammaproteobacteria; order Burkholderiales; family Burkholderiaceae_D; genus CAHJXF01. Next base: position 2,867 of record CAHJXF010000079.1, on the reverse strand, counting down.
CGACGGGTTCGACGATGAGGTGACGATCGCATTGCCGCCCGACCACCAGCCGTTTGCCTCCGTCCGGCTCGCATCCGTGAAGGTGCGCGACGTCGGGATCGGTGACGGGCCGACGGTCGCTGTCCTAGTGAACGGCGCGAGGTCGACCTTGCACCGCGCGTCGCCCAGGACGGCGTCGCAGACGTAGCCCACGGTGCGCAGCAGGTTTTGCGACAGCGGCTGCTGGATGTCGAGGAACTCGGCCGTGAACCCCAGCGACGTCGTGCTGATTTTGCCGATCGTGCCGACGCCTTCACTCAGGACGCCGTCCGCTAGCGAGCGATAGTTGACGATCTGGAAGGACAGCGCAGCACCATCCCAGAGACCCGCCAGGATGTCGTCCTGGGTCACGCCACCGCTGGGCGACAGGATGCCGACCACATCGTAGTTGTCCGGCTGGAAAGCCCCGCCGCTGGCGTGCGCCGACATCGTCAGGCCGAGCGCACCGGCGCGGTACAGCTGGCCGCCGACCGGCAGGTCGATGTCGACGTCGGTGAAGCCGAAGACGGCGCCGTCGAGCCGCACCGCGCGGCAGAGAACGGCCAGCGTGAGCCGCGGCGACGCGAAGTGAGTCGCCAGCGCGATCGGGATCGTCAGCACGTCAGGTCGGCGGGATGTAGAGCGTTCCCGGCCAAGGCTCTTCCGTGATCGGAACAGAGGGTCCCTGCACCAGCAGGTTGCCCTCGCCGACCTGCTTGTCCACCACGGTCCAGTCGAGCGAGTCGGTAGAAAATCGCACCGGCAGAAAGAACTTGCCGGACCACCTGAACGCGTCGCCCGCGACGCCTGGCGCGGCGAACCGCACGTATCCCTCCACGAACAAGACGCTGCCGTTGATGGCGTCGATCGCGTAATTCGAGGAGGGGACCAGCGTGGTCACCCCATCGCGGATACGCCAGATCGTGATCGACGACGACCCGCCGGCCTGGCCGACGTCCGGCTTGGCGATCGCGCGATAGGCGAAGTGCGACGCGACCTGCCGGACCTTCTGGAAGCTGAAGGTCGACCCTGTGACCGGTGCCAGCAGGCCGCTGGCCTGGTCGACCTGGTAGTCGGTCGGGTCCTGCAGGAGGAAGCCGATGGCCTGCCCTTCGCAGATCTCGAAGAAGTCGTCGATCAGGCGCCAGGCCTCGATCGGCCGCGTCACCAGGCCGGCATCGAACGTGCGCCGGGTCTGCGCCCACAAGCTGCGCCGCTGGGTGAAGCCGGACTGGGTCTGCACCACGGTCGTCGAGCGCAGGCGCGAGCCCTTGAACGCCGACAGGGAGATCGACGGCGGAAAGATCAGGTCGTCGTAGAAGGCGGCCATGATCAGAGCAGCGCGCGGCGGATCGCTTCGCCGTGCTGGCGAGCCGTCGACAGATCGCGGTTCTGCGGCGCCGGCACGTTCAGGTTGTACGTGTTGACGATCGTGGGCCCGGCCGGCTGCTGCGCCATCTCGACGCCGAGGCGACCACCCTTGCCGCGTCGCAGCGGCATGATCGCTTCGGGTCCCGCCTCACCCATGAGGCCGGTGCCGCCACCGCGCATCGGGAAAAGCGTCGGACGGGAGACGACGCCGCCGGTTGCGAAAGGGATCACGGAGCCGCCGCCGAAGACGTTGCCGTTCGCCGAGGCCAGCAGGCCTGACAGAGCGAGCGCATCGTCGCCGCCACTTGATGCAGCACTCGAGGCCGCCATCGCATCCAAGGCTGCGGCGGCAGCGGCGGCCGAAGCCGAAAGAGTCACCAGCGGGGCATCGGCCGCCGTCACGGTGGCAGTGAGCGCACCGAAAGCGGCGTCATTCGCCGCCGTGGTGGCCGCCGAGCTGGCCGCGCCGCCGGCGGTCTTCAGCGCGTCCTGGCTGGCTTGCACGGCCGCCCCTGACAGCGTCCCAGCACCCTGACTCGGTTTGAAGAGTTCGGAGACGTTCTTTCCCAAGCCGGCGAGCAGGCCGCCATCCTTGCCGAACAACGCGTTCCCGATCGCGTCCTCGCCGAGCTTCAAGACTCGACTGTTGATATCCGACAGCAGGCTCCTGAACGCGTCCCGCACGGTCGCCGTGCCGCTGGTCAGCTTGTCGAAGAAGCTTTCCGTGACGCTCTTGCCAGCGTCGTTGAACGCGTCGGCGACCAGGTCGGTCTGCGCGCGCAGCTTCTCGAGCTCGACGTGCAGCGCGTCGGCGTTCACCTTGTCCTGCAAGTTGCTCGACGACTTCGCAATCTCGTCGTAGGCCGCCGAGATCTGCTCGAGATAGGCGACGCGCGCCTTGTTGGCCTCGGACGAGTCGGCGAGGCCCTGCAGCTCCGACTTCGAGCCGCGCGATACCGCGAGGTCGATGCGGGCCTGGACGTTGGCCAGGTCGCCCAGGATGACGCCGCGGTCCGTCGTCAGGTCGTTCAGCTTCGCCGTCGCGATGGCTTGCTCGCGGAGCTGCGCGAGGTCGGTGATCCCTTGCGCGGCGCGCTTTTTGTCGTCGCCGCTGGCGTTGTCGGACGTCAGCGTGGCGCGCAGCTGCCGTTGCAGCAGCCGGTTCTGGGCGTCGAAGCTGGTGGCCGCTGCGCCGGCGGTATCGCCGCTGAAGGACTTGATCTGCGATGCCAGGGCGTCGACCTGGTCGCCGTACTGCTCCACCGCCTTCCGGTTCGCGAACCAGTCGCGCAACGTCTCCTGGTTGGCGTCGGACTCGACCTTCCGCAGCTTGTTGCGGACCTCGATGATCTTGGTCTGCGCGTCGGTCACCCGCGAGGTCGACTGGTCGTCGGTCAGCGCGCCGTTGGCCTTCGTCTTGGCGATGTAGGCTTCGAGGTCGGCGATCTCTTCGGCGTACGCTGCCTTGGTCTTCGCGG
>CAHJXF010000078.1 GCA_903644065.1 Betaproteobacteria bacterium | reverse complement strand
GGGTCCGGCGAAGCGAGCCTCCACGCGCTCGGCACCGCGGTGGAGGCCAGCTTCGCCGATCCGGCCACGGTGGGCACCGACTGGCAACGCCAGATCGAGCTCGATCTCGGTGGCGGGGGCGAGCCCCTGGTGGTCCTCGCACGCGGATCGCGCTGCCCGGTCGGCAGCGGCGCGGAACGACGCGACGGCTACCTGGTGGTGTTCGACGACATGACCGACGTGATCGCGGCGCAGCGCTCGGTGGCCTGGGCCGAGGTCGCGAGACGCCTCGCGCACGAGATCAAGAACCCGCTGACCCCGATCCAGCTGTCGGCCGAGCGACTGCGCATGAAGCTCGAGGGCCACGTCGCCCCGCGCGAAGCCGCTGTCCTCGAACGCGGCGTGACGACGATCGTCAACCAGGTGTCCGCCATGAAGCGCATGGTCGACGACTTCCGCGACTACGCGAAGGTGCCGCAGACCGCCTCCAACGCGCTCGACCTGAACGCGCTGGTCGCCGAGGTGATGACGCTGTACGACGTCCAGGTCGACGACCAGCCCGGCGCGCCGCTGCAGGCGGTGGCCGGCGAAGGACGGGCCAGGCCGCTCGTGCTGCTCGCGCCCGACCTGCCGCTGGTCCTCGGCGACGCCACGCGGTTGCGGCAGGTGATCCACAACCTCGTGCAGAACGCCCAGGACGCCACGCACGACCTGCCCGGGGCACGCGTGGTGGTCGCGACCGAATGCGTGAAGGCGCGCAATCGACGGGGCGGGACGCATGGCGAGCCGATCGTGCGCCTCAGCGTTTCGGACAACGGCAGCGGCTTTCCAGCTAGAATCCTGACGCGTGCGTTCGAGCCCTACGTGACGACCAAGCCGCGCGGCACGGGTCTCGGTCTCGCAGTCGTCAAGAAGATCGTCGACGAGCATCAGGCGCGCATCGAACTGAAGAATCGCGAAGAAGGGGGAGCGGTGATCGTCATCGTCTTCACGCGCGTGGTCCACCGGCCGGCCAAGGTTGCCTGACGCTCGGTCGAACTCGGGGGTCGACCGCTGCCCGTCGACCCCGGCGGCCTCGAACTCGCGTCGAACGTCCTCGACTCGAGCGCGACCGGTCCGGCCCCTCCCCATCCCCATATTCAGCGACGCATGGCCAACATCCTCGTAGTCGACGACGAAGTCGGTATCCGCGAACTCCTGTCGGAGATCCTGGGCGACGAGGGTCACGTCGTCTCGGTGGCCGAGAACGCCGCCGCGGCACGCGGCCGGCGGCAGGCCGAGACCTTCGATCTGGTGCTGCTCGACATCTGGATGCCCGATACCGACGGCGTGACGTTGTTGAAGGAGTGGGCCGCGCTCGGCGCGCTGACGATGCCGGTCATCATGATGTCGGGCCACGCCACGATCGATACGGCTGTCGAGGCCACGCGCATCGGCGCCATCGATTTCCTCGAGAAGCCCATCGCGTTGCAGAAGCTGCTGAGGGCCGTGCAGAAAGGTCTCGATCGCGGTTCGATGCGAGCCCTCGCGCAGTCGGCCGCGGTGCGTTCGCGCCCGCCGTCGGCCGGCCCGCAGGGTGTCTCGAACGACGCTTTCGACCCCGGGCGCGGGCTGCCCGCATTCGCTTCCGCTCCGTCCGACACGGCCGCCCTGACGCTCGGTCCGAGCGTGCTGGTCGGACCGTTCGCCCACGGCATCGACCCGTCGACGATCCAGGGCGGCTACCCGATCCGCGGCAACGTGCCGCTCGACCTGCCGCTCCGCGAGGCGCGCGACGCGTTCGAGCGCGCGTACTTCGAGTATCACCTGGCACAGGAAAACGGCAGCATGACGCGAGTGGCCGAGAAGACCGGACTCGAGCGCACGCACCTCTACCGCAAGCTGAAGCAGTTGGGCATCGAGCTCAACAAGTCGCCGCGCCGCTAGGTCGAGGGCGCCCGGCGCGGCGGCGCGGCTGCCGCACGACGGCGATCGTCGACGAAATTCTTCCTTCGGCCTCAAGCTGCGAGCGGCGCTGCCGATAAGGCACACAGGCGGCTCCCGCGCCCCGGTCGATCGCATCGGCGCGGCGACCGGACGCATCTTGATTCGGACCGTTCGGCCCCGAACTCGCTAGTTCCCGAGGGACCGGTCATTCGAGCGGCCCCCGTCATTCGGAGTCTTCGATGAACATGATTTACAACAGTCCGAACTACTGCGTGGTGGAGTTCGCCGGCTTCGCGGCGCGCGACGGCCACGAGGAAGCGGGCGGCTTCGAGATCATGGACAAGACGTCCAAGCGCGAGATCTTCATCGGCGGCCTGTTGGCGGATTCGTTTCGGAAGGACGTCACGTCGTTGATCGATTCCGAGCCGTCGACCGAGGAGATCGACGACTATCTGTCGCGCTTCGATTCGATGATGCAGCACCCGCTCGTCCTGCACTGATCGCGGCCCCTTGTCGTAGCACGCGGATGCAACGTCCGCGTTAACATTCATGCCGCGGTCGGCGCACCTCGCGCCGCACCGTTCCCACGCCGTCCCTTCTGCAACGACCGTCGAGCGCCGCGCCGGTCGTCGCTCGTCCCGTTCGAGATCCGCGATGCCCGTCGATGCCGCCGCCGTCCTTCCTTCGCTGCTCGACCGCCGCATCCTGATCATCGACGGCGCGATGGGCACGATGATCCAGCGCTACAAGCTCGACGAGGCCGCGTATCGCGGAGAGCGCTTCGCGGCGTTCGCGGTGCCGGGCAAGGAAGTCCACGTCAAGGGCAACAACGAGTTGCTGACGCTGACGCAGCCGCAGGTGATCCGCGAGATCCACGAGCAGTACCTCGCGGCCGGCGCCGACCTGGTCGAGACCAACACCTTCGGCGCCACCAGCATCGCGCAGGCCGACTACCACATGGAAGACCTGGCCTACGAGATGAACGTCGCGGCCGCGAAGATCGCGCGGGCCGCCTGCGATCGGTATGCGACGCCCGACAAGCCGCGCTTCGTCGCGGGCGCGCTCGGGCCCACGCCGAAGACCGCTTCGATCTCGTCCGACGTCAACGACCCGGGGGCCCGCAACGTCACGTTCGACGACCTGCGCGACGCGTACTACGGGCAGGTGCGCGGTCTCGTCGACGGGGGCGCCGACCTGTTCCTCGTCGAGACCATCTTCGACACGCTGAACGCGAAGGCCGCGCTGTTCGCGATCGAGCAGTACTACGACGACACGGGACACGCACGTCTGCCGCTGATGATCTCGGGCACCGTGACCGACGCGTCGGGCCGCATCCTGTCGGGGCAGACCGTCGAGGCGTTCTGGAACTCGGTGCGGCACGCGCAGCCGATCTCGATCGGCCTCAACTGCGCGCTCGGCGCCGCGCTGATGCGGCCCTACGTGGCCGAGCTGTCGCGCATCGCCGACGCGCGCGTCAGCGTGTATCCCAACGCCGGCCTGCCCAACCCGATGAGCGACACGGGCTTCGACGAGACGCCGGAGATCACGTCGTCGCTGGTCCGCGAATTCGCGGAAGCCGGCTTTCTCAACTTCGCCGGCGGCTGCTGCGGCACCACGCCCGAGCACATCGCCGCGATCGCGCAGGCGCTCGAGGGCTTGCCACCGCGGCGGCTGCCTTCGGCGCAATCGTCCGACCTGCCGCTGGCCGCCTGATGACCGCTTACAAGCCGCTCCGCCTGTCGGGCCTCGAGCCGTTCACGATCGACGCCGATTCGTTGTTCGTCAACGTCGGCGAGCGCACCAACGTCACCGGCTCCAAGGCCTTCGCGCGGATGATCCTCGAGGAGCGCTTCGAGGACGCGTTGGTGGTCGCGCGCCAGCAGGTCGAGAACGGCGCGCAGATCATCGACATCAACATGGACGAGGCGATGCTCGACTCGAAGGCCGCGATGGTGCGCTTCCTGCACCTGATCGCGTCCGAGCCCGACATCGCGCGCGTGCCGATCATGATCGACTCGTCGAAGTGGGACGTGATCGAGGCCGGCCTCAAATGCGTGCAGGGCAAGTGCATCGTCAACTCGATCTCGATGAAGGAGGGCGAGGAGACCTTTCTCCGCCAGGCCACGCTGTGCAAGCGCTACGGCGCCGCGGCCGTCGTCATGGCGTTCGACGAGCGAGGTCAGGCCGACACCTTCGAGCGGAAGATCGACATCTGCCGACGCGCCTACACGCTGCTGGTCGAGCGCATCGGGTTCCCGGCCGAGGACATCGTCTTCGACCCGAACATCTTCGCGATCGCGACCGGCATCGACGAGCACGACAACTACGCGGTCGACTTCATCGAAGCGTGCAAGTGGATCCGCGCCAACCTGCCGCACGCGAAGATTTCGGGCGGCGTGTCGAACGTGAGCTTCTCGTTTCGCGGCAACGATCCGGCGCGCGAAGCGATCCACACGGTGTTCCTCTATCACGCGGTGCGGGCGGGCCTCAACATGGGCATCGTCAACGCCGGCATGCTCGGCGTCTACGACGACCTGGCGCCGGAACTGAAGGAGCGAGTCGAGGACGTCGTGCTCAACCGCCGGCCCGACGCCACCGAGCGCTTCGTCGACTTCGCGGCCACGCTGAAGGCGGGCGGCAGGAAGGAGGAGGCCAACCTCGAATGGCGCGCCGAGCCGGTCGAGGCCCGCCTGTCGCACGCGCTGGTCCACGGCATCACGCAGTTCATCGTCGACGACACCGAGGAGATGCGGCAGAAGATCGAGGCCGCCGGCGGCCGTCCCATCCAGGTCATCGAAGGGCCGCTGATGGACGGCATGAACGTCGTCGGCGACCGCTTCGGCGCCGGCAAGATGTTCCTGCCGCAGGTGGTCAAGAGCGCGCGCGTGATGAAGAGCGCGGTGGCCCACCTGATCCCTTACATCGAGGCCGAGAAAGCCGCGTTCGTCGCCGCCGGCGGCGAGGCGAAGGCCAAGGGCAAGATCGTCATCGCCACCGTCAAGGGCGACGTGCACGACATCGGCAAGAACATCGTGACCGTCGTGCTCCAGTGCAACAACTTCGACGTCGTGAACATGGGCGTGATGGTGCCGTGCTCCGAGATCCTGGCCGTCGCGAAGGCCGAGGGCGCCGACATCATCGGACTGTCGGGCCTGATCACGCCGAGCCTGGAGGAGATGGCCTACGTCGCGCGCGAGATGCAGCGCGACGATCACTTCCGCATGCTCAAGATTCCACTCCTGATCGGCGGCGCCACCACGTCGCGGGCGCATACGGCCGTCAAGATCGCGCCCAACTACGAAGGCCCGGTGGTGCACGTCACCGACGCGAGCCGCTCGGTGCGCGTCGCGCAGAGCCTGCTGACCGAGACCGGCAAGGTCGACTACCTGGCCGGCATCGCGGCCGACTACGCCAAGTTGCGCGAACTGCACGCCGCCAAGAAGGCGTCGCCGCTGATCGGGCTCGAGGCCGCGCGGAAGAACCGGGTCGCCATCGACTGGGCGGCCGAGACGCCGCCGAAGCCCAAGTTCATCGGCCGGCGCGTGTTTCGCAACTACGACCTGCGCGCGATCGCCGAAGCGATCGACTGGGGTCCGTTCTTCCAGACCTGGGAGCTGCACGGTCCCTTCCCCGACATCCTCAACGACGAGATCGTCGGCGAGTCGGCACGTCGCGTGTACGGCGACGGCCAGATGATGCTGAAGAAGGTGTTGTCCAACCGCTGGCTGACCGCCAACGCGATCGTCGGCTTCTGGCCGGCCGCCGGCGTCGACGAGGACATCGTGCTGTATGCCGACGAGTCGCGCAGCACGCCCATCCTGACCTGGACCGGCGTCCGGCAGCAGACGCAAAAGCCCGACGGCACGCCCAACCGTGCGCTGGCCGACTACATCGCGCCGCGCGAGTCGGGCCGGGCCGACTACATCGGTCTGTTCGCGGTGACGACGGGCGTCGGCATCGACCGGCAGTGCGCCCGCTTCGAGGCCGAGCACGACGACTACTCGTCGATCATGCTGAAGGCCATCGCCGACCGGCTCGCGGAAGCCTTCGCCGAGACGATGCATGCGCGCGTGCGCCGCGACCTGTGGGGCTACGCGCCCGACGAGACGTTCAGCAATGCCGAGCTGATCGCCGAGAAGTATCGCGGCATCCGCCCGGCGCCCGGCTACCCGGCCTGTCCCGATCACGTCGTGAAGGCGCCGATGTTCGAGCTGCTCGGCACCGGCGAGATCGGCATGTCGATCACCGAGAGCTTCGCGATGCTGCCGGCCTCGTCGGTCTCGGGCTTCTACTTCGCCAACCCGGCGGCGCGCTATTTCGCGGTGGGCCGCATCGGCAACGACCAGGTCGAGGACGTGGCGCGGCGTCAGCACGAGACGGTGGACGACGTCGAGCGCCGGCTCGCGCCCAACCTGTGATGCGCGCTCGTCGTCGCGCGCGCGCCGGCGACGGCGTGTAGGCTGCACGAGGGTCGCGATGCGGCCGCGTCGAACCGGTCGCTCCCCATGTCCGTCATCCTGCAGGTCGAGCACACCACGGTCTATCGCTATGCGCGACCGGTGGCTTTCGGCGAGCATCGCGTCATGTTCCGCCCGCGCTCCGGCTACGAGGTCCAGGTGCTGGACCTGTCGCTCGACGTCTCGCCCGCGGCCGACATCCGCTGGGTGCAGGACGTCTTCTCGAACGCGGTCACGCTGATCACGCCGCATTCGCCGTCGGACCATTTGTCGATCGTCGTCCGCTTTCGCATCGAGCACTTCGGCGCGAGCAGCATCGAGTCGCCCCTCGCGCCGCACGCGGAGATCTATCCGTTCGCGTACAGCGGCGAGGAGCGCATCGACCTCGGCGGCTTCCTGGTGCCGCAGCACGGCGACCCCGACGGTCGCGTCACCGCCTGGGCCAACCTGTTCATCCCGTCGATCGGGAACATCCCGACGCGCCGCATGCTGCAGGACATCACCGAGACGATCCGAAGCGACTTCGCCTACGTGGCGCGCGACGTGGAGGGCACGCAGACGCCGACGCAGACGGTGACGCTGCGCACCGGCTCGTGCCGCGACTTCGCGCTGCTGATGATCGAGGCGGTGCGACGGCTCGGCTTCGCGGCCCGTTTCGTGTCGGGCTACATCTACGACCCGGCGGTCGACGGGCTCGCTGCAGTCGGTGGTGCCGTCGGTGCTGCCGTCAGCGGTGCCGTCGATGACGCCGTCGGTCGCGGCGGCGTGGTGGGCGGTGGCGCGACGCACGCGTGGGTCGAGGTCTACGTCCCCGGCGCCGGCTGGCTGACCTTCGATCCCACCAACCGGCTCTACGGCGGCACCGACCTGATCCGCGTTGCCGTCACGCGCGACGCGTTTCAGGCCGTGCCGGTGCAGGGCTCGTTCACCGGCCGCGTGGGCGACTACCTCGGCATGGACATCGACGTGAAAGTCAGTCGGCTGTCCAACGTGGTCGTGCCCGGCATTTGAGGGGCAACAGACGGTTCGGCGGCGCGCCGCGTGCGTGTCGCCGGTCCGCGCAGGCGCCGCCTCCTGCCGCTTCGGACGCGCCTAGAAACGGCTCTTGAACGAGGGGTCGAACATCGGGTCCGGACCGTTCTGCGTCTGGCGCACGACGCCCGACGCGTCGAACATCACGTGGAACAGCGAGTACCACGTCTCCGCCTCGCGGTAGCGATACGACCAGACCTCGTAGCCGCGCACGCCGGTGAATTCGGCGGGCCGGCCGAAGTGCATGAGCACGTCGTCCTTGTTCCACTCGCCGACGCGGATGGTGGCGAAGTGCGGCAGGTCGAGCAACGGCTCGATCGACACCACCCGACCCCGCGCGTCGAGGTGCGCCGCCGATGCCCGCTCACCGAGCGGCGCGCTCGAGTAGATCCACACGTCGCCGTCGGCATCGTGCCGCTCGGCCGCCGGCTGGCCGAAGGTGGACAGCAGCTCGTCGCGCGTCATGCCGACCCGCAGGAAGTCGGGGTGCACCGGCACGCAGGCGGAGGCGCCGCACAGCAGCGACGCGGCGAGGAGGAGGCGGAAGGTCATGGCAGGGAACGGAAATCGAAAGCGGAGTGGATCGGACCGCCGATCCGGCAAAAGGCTCCCGGTGACCGATCGGAGCCGCCCGCCGCCGGGCCGGACCGCAAAGTCGGGCGCCGTCCGGTGGGATCGCCCTACGGTGTGATGCAAAATGTTGCGGTGGCAACTTCGCCGCCTGTCCCGGAGAGCGTCGATGAGTCGGTCCCTGATCGCGTACGTGGCGACGCTGGTGGTGTTCGGCATCGTCGACTTCATCTGGCTCGGTTTCATCGCGAAGGACCTGTACCGCAACGGCATCGGCCACCTGATGGCCGAGACGCCCGACTGGGGAGCGGCCGTGCTGTTCTACCTGCTGTTCATCGTGGGACTGGTGTTCTTCGCCGTCTCGCCGGCGCTGGAGGCCGGCGTCTGGCAGCGCGCCGCGCTGCATGGCGCGCTGTTCGGTTTCTTCTGCTACGCGACCTACGACCTGACCAACCTCGCGACGCTGAAGGGCTGGCCGGTGTCGATCGTGGTCGCCGACCTGCTGTGGGGTGCGTTCGTCAGCGCCGTCGGCGCGACGGCCGGCTTCTTCATCACCCGCGCCGTCGCCTGATCGCCGTCGTTCAGACGCCCCACACCACGTCGCGCCCGTCCTTCGCGGCGCGTTCCAGCATGTCGATCAGCGGAAAGGCGCGCTGAGCAAGGCCGACCGACAGCGCCTGTCCGGGTTCGTCGTCCCGCTGAGCGGACGCCCGGTCTTTGTCGGTCCTGCGCGACGCGTCGGCGGCGGCCTTCAGCTTCGCGAGCGCGGCCGGCACGTCGGCGGCCGTGATGATGCCGCGCGGCGCTTCGGCCGGCTCGAGCGTCTTGCCGACCAGCGACAGCAACAGGGTCGCGTGTTCCGCATACATCGGTACGTCGGCGGCGGCCTTGGACTTGAAGGTCACTAGCATCTTGATCGGCTCCGGTGTGATCGAGGACGCATTGTCGCAAACCGCGGACCGCCTGCTGGCCGGCTCCGGCGCTTCGAACCGTCTTTCCGCCGACCGCGCGTTGCGCCGTCTCGACCGAACCGGCGCGACCGGATCGGGCATGCTGCGGTCCGTCGTCGTGTCCCACCCCACAGGAGCCAGACCATGCCGCTCGAAAAAGTCGTCTACCGCGCCCACGCCAAAGCCACCGGAGGGCGCGACGGGCATGCCGAGATTCCCGATGCCGCGCTCGACCTCAAGCTCGCGGTGCCGAAGGACATGGGCGGCCCCGGCGGGCAGGGCACCAATCCCGAGCAGTTGTTCGCGGCCGGCTACAGCGCCTGTTTCCTGGGTGCGATGAAGTTCGTGGCCGGACGGGACAAGGTCACGCTGCCGCACGACACCGCCATCGACGGCAGCGTCGGCATCGGCCCGATCCCGAACGGATTCGGCATCGAGGCCGAGTTGCGCATCTCGTTGCCCGGCATGGACCGCGAGGCGGCCGAGAAGCTGGTCGCGGCGGCGCACGTCGTCTGCCCGTACTCGAACGCCACGCGCGGCAACGTCGACGTCACGTTGACGGTGGTCTGATCGCCGTCGGTCCGCGACCGCTCCGCCGCGAGCACGCGTTGAGAGCCGCGCCGCCCACGGCCGCAGCGGGCGCCGAGTCGAGGACGGTCTCGAGCGGGCGGCTGGTCATCGCCATCGCCCTGGCGGGCTCGTTGGTCGCGTGCTTCCCGCGCTACGACTGGCGCGACCTTCGTCCGGACTGCGCGCGCACCTGGTGCGGGTTCGTCGCCAGCTTTCCCGGTCGGATCACCAGCGCGACCCGCGAGATTCCGGTCGGCGACGTGCGGCTGCCGCTCGCGCTCAACGTGGTCTCGGTGGGCGAAACGACGTTCGCCGTGGGCGCGTTCGAACTGCTGCCCGGCAGCGATGCCGCTCTCGCCCGGACCCTGCTCGAACGGAAGCTGCTCGACGATGTCGGCGGTAGCGAGGGCCGGCGCGCTCGCGTCGTCCTGCATGCGGCCGACCACGGCGAGATCGCGGGAGAGTCGTTCGAGGCCGACGGCCGCCGCGACGGCAAGGCGATGCGCGCGACCGCGCGCTTCGCCGAGCGTCGAGGTCGACTGGTCGAGATTCTCGTGGTGGGGCCCGTGGACGCGCTGGCGACCGACAGCGGTCGTCAGGCGATCGAGACCTTCATGTCTTCGCTGCGCCTGGACTGAGCGCGCGCCGCGCCCGCTTGCGCAGGGCGCAGCCGGCAGCGGCCGGCGCCCGCTTGCCCGCGACGTGGTCGGCGACCAGTCGCTTGGCATGGGTGCGGACCAGCGATCCGTCCTCGTCGAACATCCAGATCTTGATCAGGCCCGACACGAAGATCAGCGTGTCCGACGCAGCCGACATCGGCGTGATCCCTGCTCGCAACTGTCCGAGTCGGCGCGCTTCGCGATACAGCTTGGCGAGCTTGTCGCGCAGGTCCGTGTGGATCTCGTGCAGATTGTTGAGGTCGCGGACGAACTCGCCGACGTACTCGCATTTGAACGTCATGATCTGAAACGTCTTGCGCGTCGCCTCGTCGCAGGTGATGTGGTCGACGATCACGTCGAGGAAGTGTTCGACGCGCAGCAACGGATCGAGCGCGACGCCGGTTTCGAGCGCGAGGTCGGAGCGATCGATCAGCGGGATCTGCACTTCGTCGCGCATCGCGTAGAACAACGCGGCCTTGTCGGCGAAGTGCCAATAGATGGCGCCTCGCGTCACGCCCGCCGCCGCGGCGATCTGTTCCAGCGACGTGTTGGTCACGCCGTTGGTCAGGAACATCTCCCGTGCGGCAGCGATGATCGTGCGGCGGGTCTCCTGGGATTCTTCCTTGGTACGACGGGCCATGGGCGTTGCGGGAGCGGCGAAACGGGCGAGGGTGCGGAGGTGCGGAGGGTGCAACGGGACGAGGGGTACGAACGGAAGGCGCACGACGCTGGGCGCCGACGCCGTCGCCACCAGAACGGGACACGGCTTTACATACATCCGTGGTTGTATGATACTACTCCCGGTCGCGCAACTCGTCGACGCCGCCGAAAATAGCTGTCGCGGCCGCGTCGAAGTCGTCGCATCCAGCGCGTACGGTCCGGCGCCCGGAGCGTTCCGGGCCCGCCGAAGAGCCGACGCGATCGGTGCGTTCCGGCGCATCGAGTCGTCGCCGACGCTTCATCGGCGGGCGCCCTTTCACTGTCCGTCCAGCAACCAACTACCGCCGCCATGCCCATCGACGCCCTGACCGAAACCTTCGACCGTCGTCCTCGCGTCGCCAGCGCAGCGGCCGGCCCGTCCGTCGCTCGGGCCGTGCTCTGCGGCCTCGCCTTCGCCGTCGCGCTGTCGGCGTGCGGCAGGAAGGACGCGGCCCCCGGGGGCGGTGCGCCCGGCGGGCCCGGCGGCGGTCCGCCCCAGGCGATGCCGGTCACCGTGATCGAGGCGCAATTGAAGCGCGTGCCGATCACGGTCGACGCCGTCGGCCAGAGCGAGGGATCGCGCGAGGTGCAGGTACGGGCGCGGGTGTCCGGCATCCTGCTGAAGCAGCGCTTCACCGAAGGCGACCGCGTCAAGGCCGACTCGGTCCTGTACCAGATCGATCCGGCGCCCTACGAGATCGCGCTCGCGCAGTCGAAGGCCGCACTGGAGCAGGCCAAGGCCTCGAGCGAGCAGTCGGTCCGCGAGGAAGCCCGCCTGAAGCCGCTCGCCGCCGAACAGGCGATCAGCGGCAAGGACTACGACGACGCCACGTCGACCCGCAAGACGTCGGCCGCCAACGTGATGGCGAAGGAGGCCGACCTGCGCAACGCGGCGCTCAATCTCAGCTACACGAAGGTCACCGCGCCGATCGGCGGCGTGTCGGGACGCAACATCAGCTCCGAAGGGTCGCTGGTCACCGCCGGGACCGACTCCGCGTTGCTGACCACGATCGTGCAGACCGATCCGATCTGGGTGCGTTTCTCGATCAGCGAGAGCGAGTACGCGACGCTGCGCGCCAGCAAGGACGAGAACGCCCGGGTCGACCTGATCCTGCCGGACGGCAAGGTCTATCCGAACGCCGGCAAGCTCAACTTCGCGGCCTCCACCGTCGATCGGACGATCGGCACGGTGCAGTTGCGCGCCGAGGTCCCGAATCCGCAGATGCGCATCCTGCCCGGGCAGTTCGTAAAGGCGCGGGTCTACATCGGCGAGATCGAAGGCGTGCTGGTGCCGCAGGCCGCGGTGCAGAACAGCGACAAGGGCAAGGCGGTGATGGTGGTCGGTCCCGACGACAAGGTCGCGCCGCGACCCGTCGATGCGGGCGCGTGGCAGGGCGACCAGTGGGTGATCCGCAGCGGCCTGCAGCAAGGCGACAAGGTCGTCGTCGACAACCTCGTCAAGTTGCGGCCGGGCATGCAGGTCGCGCCGCATCCGCCGCAGGCCGCCGCAACGCCGGGTGCTTCGGGTGCGCCGGGTGCGCCGGGTGCCGCGGCGGGGGGACAGCCGCC
>CAHJXF010000077.1 GCA_903644065.1 Betaproteobacteria bacterium | reverse complement strand
GCTTCGACCCGGTGCTGCCCGACGAGCTCGCCCGCCGCGCCGGATGCACGCCGGCCCGCCTCGCCGCGCTGCTGCTTGACCTGGAACTGGCCGGTCGGCTGACGCGTCTGCCGGGAGGCAGGGTGCAGCGGCTGGTCGCGTGATCGTCCGACGTCCCTGCTTCGCGCTGGGCCACCCACGCGACTTGAACCGATCACCTCGACGAGGTACATTGACGGCACATGTTCGACGTCCTCGTCTATCTCTACGAGAATTATTACCGGCCCGACGCGTGCCCCGACGCGGACACGCTGGCCAGGAAGTTGTCGGCGGCCGGGTTCGAAGGCGACGAGATCGACAGCGCGTTGTCGTGGCTGTCGGGCCTGGCCACGGTGACGCAGACCACCATCCCGGTGGCCTACGCGGACAGCTCGTCGTTCCGCATCTACGTCGACGCCGAGTACGACCGCCTGTCCGCCGAGTGCATCGGCTTCCTGTCGTTCCTCGAATCGGCCGGCGTGCTCAATCCGCTGTTGCGCGAGGTGGTCATCGAGCGGGCCCTGGCCACCGACGAGACGCCGGTCTCGCTCGAATCGTTGCGCGTCATCGTGCTGATGGTGTTCTGGAGCCAGGGCGAGGAGCCCGACGCGCTCATCCTCGAGGAACTGCTCGAGGACGGTGCGCCTCGCCAGATGCACTGAGCGCGCTTCCGGTCGACGCGACCGACGCCGACCGCCGTTTGCAGCGGCAAAAATCTTGCGCGTATGATCCCGGCCTCCAAAGCGGCGGGCGGACATTCAGGGTCGCGTCGAAGCCCCGCCGACCGAGCGCCACCGCCTCCCGCCCGCGCCGTGGTCCGCCCCACTTCCATAGCAGGTGAAATGAGCAAGGCACTCATCATTGCCGAGAAGCCGTCTGTCGCCAACGACATCGCTCGCGCCCTGGGCGGCTTCAAGAAGCACGACGACTACTTCGAGTCGGACGCCTACGTCCTTTCGTCGGCGATCGGCCACCTGGTCGAGATCGCCGCGCCCGAGGAATTCGACGTCAAGCGCGGCAAGTGGAGCTTCGCCAACCTGCCGGTGATTCCCCCGCACTTCGATCTCAACCCCATCGCCAAGACCGAGTCGCGTCTCAAGTTGCTGACCCGCCTGATCAAGCGGAAGGACGTCGACCAGCTGATCAACGCCTGCGACGCGGGCCGCGAGGGCGAACTGATCTTCCGGCTGATCGCGCAGCACGCGAAGGCGAAGCAGCCGGTTCAGCGCCTGTGGCTGCAGTCGATGACGCAAGGCGCGATCCGCGACGGCTTCACCCGCTTGCGCAGCGACCAGCAGATGCATCCGCTCGCCGACGCGGCCAAGAGCCGCTCCGAGGCCGACTGGCTGATCGGCATCAACGGCACGCGGGCGATGACCGCGTTCAATTCGAAGGGGGGCGGCTTCTTCCTGACCACCGTGGGCCGCGTGCAGACGCCGACGCTGTCGATCGTGGTCGAGCGCGAGGAGAAGATCAAGCAGTTCGTCCCGCGCGACTACTGGGAGGTGCAGGCCGAGTTCGTCGCGGCCGCCGGGGTGTATCCGGGCCGCTGGTTCGATCCGAAATTCAAGCGCACCGACGACGATGTCCACCAGCGCGATTCGCGGCTGTGGAGCAAGGCGGCGGCCGACTCGATCGTCGCCGCGTGTCGCGGCAAGACCGGCACCGTCACCGAGGAGGCCAAGCCGTCGTCGTCGATGGCGCCGGCGCTGTTCGACCTGACGACGCTGCAGCGCGACGCCAACGGCCGCTTCGGCTTCTCGGCCAAGAACACGCTCGGTCTCGCGCAGGCGCTGTACGAGCGCCACAAGGTGCTGACCTATCCGCGCACCGACAGCCGTCACCTGCCCGAGGACTACCTCGGCACGGTGAAGGAAACGCTGGCCATGCTGAAGGATTCCAACAACTACCGTCAGGCGGCGTCGATGGTGTTGAAGGGCCAGTGGGTCAAGCCGAACAAGAAGATCTTCGACAACTCGAAGATCAGCGACCACTTCGCGATCATTCCCACGCTGCAGGCGCCGAAGAACCTGTCCGAGCCCGAGCAGAAGCTCTACGACCTCGTCGTCAAGCGCTTCCTCGCGGTGTTCTTCCCGCCGGCCGAGTTCCTGGTCACGACCCGCATCACCGAGGTGATGGGGCACCAGTTCAAGACCGAAGGCAAGGTGCTGGTGGCGCCGGGCTGGCTGCAGGTCTACGGCAAGGAGGCGCAGGACGACGACGCCAACCTGGTCGCGGTCGCGGCGGGCGAGAAGCCGGCGACCGAGAAGGTCGAGGCGGTGGGCCTCGTCACCAAGCCGCCGGCCCGCTATACCGAAGCCACGTTGCTGTCGGCGATGGAGGGCGCCGGCAAGCTGATGGATGACGACGACCTGCGCGAAGCGATGGCCGGCAAGGGGCTCGGCACGCCGGCCACGCGCGCCGCGATCATCGAAGGGCTGCTGTACGAGAAATACATGGTCCGTGAAGGGCGCGAGCTGATCCCTACGGCCAAGGCGTTCCAGTTGATGACGCTGCTGCGCGGCCTCGACGTCACCGAGCTGACCGCGCCCGCACTGACCGGCGAGTGGGAGCACAAGCTGTCGCTGATGGAGAAGGGCACGATGAGCCGCGAGGCGTTCATGCGCGAGATCGCGCAGATGACGCAGATCATCGTCAAGCGCGCCAAGGAATACGACAGCGACACGATACCCGGCGACTACGCGACGCTCGCGACGCCGTGCCCGAACTGCGCCGGCAGGATCCGCGAGAATTACCGGCGCTTCGCCTGTGTCGGCGAGAAGGCGGTGCCGAAGGGCGCCCCGCCCGACACCGGCTGCGGCTTCTCGATCAGCAAGATTCCCGGCGGCCGCCAGTTCGAGATCGACGAGGTCGAGCAGCTGCTGGCCGATCGCGAAATCGGCCCGTTGCAGGGCTTTCGCAGCAAGATGGGTCGGCCGTTCGCGGCGATCCTGAAGATCGTGCCCGACGACGAGAACGCCAATCTCAAGCTCGAGTTCGACTTCGGGCAGAGCAACGACGACGAGAACAGCGAGCCGGTCGACTTCACCGGCCAGACGATGCTCGGCTCGTGCCCGAAGTGCGGCGGCGGCGTCTACGAGCTCGGCCTGTCCTACGTCTGCGAAAACGCCGTCAACCCGCCGAAGACCTGCGAATTCAAGACCGGCAAGATCATCCTGCAGCAGGAGGTCGGGCCCGATCAGGTCAGGAAGCTGCTCGAGACCGGCAAGACCGATCTGCTGCCGGGCTTCAAGTCGTCGCGCACCAATCGCTTCTTCAAGGCGTTCCTGGTGTGGGATGCCGAAAAGGCCAAGGTCGGTTTCGAGTTCGAGCCGCGCAAGCCGTCGGCGAAGACGGCGCCGGTGAAGAAATCGCCGCCGGCCACGCCGTCCCGAGCGCTCGCGCAGGCGACCGTCGGCATGAACGGCGAGAAACCGGCGCCGGTCGCCGCGAAGAAACCCGTCGCGAAGAAATCCGTCGCGAAGAAAGCGGTCGCGAAACGAGTGGTTCGCAAAACGGAATCTGCGTAGGCTTCGTGGTTCGAGACGCGTCGAAGCCGATGCGTCTGCCCGGTCGTTCGAGGAAGCTCCCATGCTATTGAATCGAAGCATCTCGTTGCTCGTCGCATCGATCGCCTGGGCCGCGGGCGGTGTTGCGATCGCCCAGCCGATCTCTCCGCCGTCCGAGCCGGCGCGCGAAGCGTCTCGCGACACCGTGCGCACGGAAGAGATCGTGCAGCGGGCCGCCCGCGCACCGGCCGCGGTCCGCGAAGCCGCACGAGAGGCCGCGCAGACAAAGGCCGCGACCGATGAACCCGCCATCGACCCTCGCGCGACGCGGGACGACCCACCGTCCCCGCTCGCGACCGCGCTCGAGCGGATCCCGCGGACCTGTAGCGCGCTGCAGACCGTCGGTACCGGCCTCGCTCTCGTGGCGGCCTGTGCCAAGACCGGTGTCTGCGCCGCGCTTGGACCGTCGCCGACCTACTGCAAGGTCAATCGCTGGCTGTAGTTACGACGACGGCGGTCGTCGCCCGAGCGGCACGGCATTCCGGGGCGTCGTCAGGGTGAGCGAGCATTGTCGGCGCGAGCGTCGACTCCGATAATCCTGCGCGATCGGACACGTTCATCCAGCGGCGTGCCGCTCGTCGGGCAAGGACGCTCGAACCAACTCGGAGACACTCGATGACCATCACTCGCTTCGTCGCGACGGCCGTTCGCGGCGCAATCCGTTCCGGTCCGCGCCGCGACCGCGCAGGTCGCTTCGCGCTCGCGATGTTGGTCGCCGCGACGCTCGCCGCCTGTGGCCATGACGACGGCGCGCCGGCGACACCCGATCTGAACGTCAAGCCGGGCAACGTCGGCACCGTGTCCGTCGCGGCCTACGACGGCGCCGGCGACGACCTGCTGACCGGCGGGCTCGGCAAGACCGGTCTCGGCGCGGCGACGGGACCCACGTTCGCGGCCCCCGCCGCACCGACCGCCGCGGAGCTTCGCCGATCGGCGATCTACAACAACTACCGTGCCCTCGTCGACCCGACGACGGCGGGCGGCTACGGCACGCTCTACGGCCCGAACGTGGATGCCGCCGGCAACGTCACGAGCGGCGAGGGAAAGATCGCGGGGACCGAGTACACGACCTTCTTCGACGACGGCAGCGGCCGCGACAACGTCACGCTGCTGGTCCAGGTGCCGACGACGTTCGATCCGGCCAACCCGTGCATCGAGACCGCGACCTCGTCCGGCTCGCGCGGCGTCTACGGGGCGATCTCGGCGGCCGAATGGGGCCTGAAACGCGGCTGCGCCGTGGCGCTGACCGACAAGGGCACGAGCCCGACGCCCCACGACCTGCAGACCGACACCGTCGCGCTGATCGACGGAACGCGCACGACGGCGACGCTGGCCGGCAAGGCGGCGGTCTTCAACGCGAGCGCCAACAGCACGTCGCTGGCCGCGTTCAATACGCTCTATCCGAACCGTCTCGCCTTCAAGCACGCCCACTCGGGCCGCAATCCGGAAAAGGACTGGGGTCGCTTCACGCTGCAGGCGGTCCAGTTCGCGTTCTACGTCCTGAACGAGCGCTACGGCACGCTGCGCGCCGACGGCACGCGCGTGCGCACGATCACGCCGGCCAACACGATCGTGATCGCGTCGGCCGCGTCGAACGGGGCGGGCGCCGCCCTCGCCGCCGCCGAGCTCGATACCGGCGGCCTGATCGACGGCGTGGCGGTGGCGGAGCCGAACGTGGAGATCGCACCGACCGCCGGCATCGTGGTCCAGCGCGGCGGCGTGACGGTGCCGAACTCGGGCAAGCCGCTGTTCGACTACTTCACCAACACCGACCTCTACGCCTACTGCGCCACGCTCTCGACGCAGCTCGCCGGCACGCCCGGCCTCGCGTTCATCGTGCCCGCCTTCGCGACGGCCCGCTGCCAGTCGCTGAAGGACGCCGGGCTTCTCACCGCGACGACGACCGCGACCCAGGCCGACGAGGCGCTCGCCCACCTGCGGACCTACGGCTACTCGCCCGAGTCGGACGCCATCTACGCGTCGCTCGCCGGGCTCGAGACCTACAACTCGATCGCGGTGACCTACGCGAACAGCTACGCGCTGGCGTCGGTGACCGATCGCCTGTGCAACTACAGCTTCGCGGGAACCGATGCCGCCGGCAACGTGATCGCGCTGACCGCGGCGCAGCTCGCCGCGTTCTTCGCGGTCGGCAACGGCGTTCCGCCGGGCAGCGGCGCGCAGATCGTCAACGACGCGGCCGTGAACGGACCGAAGCGCAGCGTCCTGTCGATCTCGCCGTCCACCGGCCGGGCCGACTACAACCTCGACGGCTCGCGCTGCCTGCGCGGCTTCCTCGCCAACGCGACGGTGCAGGCGAGCATCGCGCAGACCTATCGCAACGGCAACCTGCACGGCAAGCCGGCGCTGATCGTGCACGGCCGCGACGACGCGTTGATCCCGGTCAGCCACACGTCCCGGCCGTATCTCGGCATGAACAAGGCCGTCGAGGGCGCGACCAGCAAGCTGTCGTACGTGGAAGTCACCAACGCGCAGCACTTCGACACCTTCATCGGGTTGCCCACGGTGCTGCCGGGGTACGACTCGCGTTACGTGCCGCTCCACCTGTACCTGGTCCGGGCGCTCGATGCGGTCTACGCGAACCTGAAGAACGGCACGCCGTTGCCCGCGTCCCAGGTCGTGCGGACCCTGCCGCGCGGCGGCACGCCGGGTGCGGCGCCGGCCATCACCGCGACCAACGTCCCCCCCTTCGTCACGACCCCGGCGGCGGCGAACGCCATCACGGTCAGCGGCAACACGGTGTCCGTGCCGAACTGAAGTCGTGCCGCAGCCGGACGCCGACCGCCATACGGTCGGCGGTGGGGGACCGATGCGGGTGCGGCGCGGGGCGACGGAGAATAGACTTTCGTCACGCGCTTCCGGCGCGCTCCTCCTCCGATTCTCTGCCGTGGACCGTCCCATGTCGCCGATGCAAGCCGTTTTCCCGATGTTCCGTCGACTGTTCGCCGCGACGGCGATCGGCATCGCGTGCGTGGTTCCGGCCGCACGCGCCGGCGGTCCGGCCGAGCTGCCCGTCCGGCAGGCGCAGCCGGCCGATGCGGCGAACGACCGCTTCATCATCCGGCTGCGCGATCCGTCGGCCGATGCGAGCGCGCGCCTGTCGGCGATCTCCGGCCGTTCCGGCAGTACCTTCACCTACCTGCGCGCCATGTCCGGCGGCGCGCACGTCGTCCGCCTGACGCAGGCGGCGCGAACGGCCACGATGGCGGCTGCCGGCAACGTCGCGGAAACGCGACGGCTGGTGGCTCGACAGCTGATGCTCGATCCCGAGATCGCCTACGCCGAGCCCGACCACCGGTTGGTGCCGATGCTGGTGCCGAACGATCCGCTGTACCAGCAGCAGTGGAACTACTACGAGGCGGCGGGAGGCATCAACCTGCCCGCGGCGTGGAACATCACCACCGGATCGGCCGCGATCGTCGTCGCGGTCATCGATACCGGCATCCGTCCCCACGTCGACCTGGCCGGCCGCACCGTGCCGGGCTACGACTTCATCGGCGACACCACGGTCTCGGTGGATGGCGACGGACGCGATGCGGACCCGAGCGATCCGGGCGACGGCGGCTGCGGCAACAGCAGTTCGTGGCACGGCACCCACGTGTCGGGCACCGTGGGTGCGGCGAGCAACAACGGCGTCGGCGTCAGCGGAGTCAACTGGGTCTCCAAGATCCTGCCGGCGCGGGTGCTCGGCAAGTGCGGCGGCTACACGTCCGACATCGTCGACGCGATGCGCTGGTCGGCCGGCATCGCGGTGCCCGGCGTTCCGGCCAATGCGAACCCGGCCCGGGTCGAGAACCTGAGCCTGGGTGCGACCGAGGCCTGCACCAACGCCTTCCAGAGCGCCGTCAACGATGTCGTGGCGCGCGGGACGGTCGTCGTGGTCGCGGCCGGCAACGAGAACGCGGACGTCGCCACGAGCGAGCCGGCCAACTGCAGCGGCGTGATCGCGGTGGGGGCGACGCTGCGCAACGGCGGTCGCGCGAGCTTCAGCAACTACGGCAGCGGCGTGACGATCTCGGCGCCCGGCTCGGGCATCCTGTCGACCCTCAACGCGGGAACCACCACGCCCGGGGCGGATTCGTACGCGTTCTATTCCGGCACCAGCATGGCGACACCGCACGTGGCCGGCGTGGCGTCGCTGATGCTGTCGCAGAACCCGGCGCTGACGCCGGCGCAGGTCAAGGCGCGCCTGCAGCAGACCGCCCGCGCCTTTCCCACCGGCACCGGTTCCGACTGCACCACGGCGCTGTGCGGCGCCGGCATCGTCGATGCGGGCGCGGCGCTGGCCCCCTCGGTGGTCGCCCCGCGCCTCAACCTCGCGTCGCAGGTGAACGGCGGCGTCGCGTCGGCTTCCAGCACCTACAACGCCGGCTTTCCGCCGTCCGGCGTCAACAACGGCGACCGTCGCGGGCTAGGCTGGGAGAACGGCGGCGGCTGGAACGACGCGACCGCGAGCGCCTATCCGGACTGGATCCGGGTCGATCTGCCGAGCGCGCAACCGCTCACGGAAATCGACGTCTTCACGATCCAGGACGACTTCCGCAATCCGGTCGAGCCGACCGAGTCCATGACGTTCGGCCAGTACGGCATCACGGCGTTCGACGTCCAGTACTGGAACGGCTCGGCCTGGGTCACCGTGCCGAGCGGCAGCGTCACCGGCAACAACAAGGTGTGGAACAAGTTCACGTTCGCGCCCATCACCACCACGAGCATCCGGGTGCAGGTGAACGCGGCGCTTGCCGGCTACAGCCGGGTGGTCGAGATCGAGGCGTACAAGGACGCCCCGCCCGTCAACGCGGCGCGACCGGCCAACGGCGGGACGGTCGCGGCCTCCAGCACGTACGGCACCGGCTTCCCGGCCAGTTCGGTGATCGACGGCGACCGTCGCGGCATGAACTGGGAGCACGGCGGCGGTTGGAACGACGCCACGATCAACGGCTTCCCGGACCAGATCCAGGTCAACTTCGACCAGACCAAATCGATCAACGAGATCGACGTCTTCACGGTCCAGGACAACTACCAGAATCCCGTCGATCCCACCTTGGCCATGACGTTCAGCCAGTACGGCATCACCGACTTCGACGTCCAGTACTGGAACGGCTCGGCCTGGATCACGATTCCCAACGGCAGCGTGAACGGCAACAACAAGGTCTGGAACAAGTTCTCGTTCGCAGCGGTGTCCACCAACGCGATTCGCGTCAACGTGCGCAACGCGCTGGCGGGCTACAGTCGGATCGTCGAGATCGAGGCGTACATCGCGCAGTGAGCGTCGCGAAGGCTGCGCCGGTCCTGCAGGTCAGGGACCGGCAAGGCCCTCGTAGGTCTTGGGCTCCGATCCTTCCGCCACCCGCTTCATCGCGGTCGCGACACGATCGCGGAACCACTGGTGTGCCGGATTGACATGCGTGCGCTCGTGCCAGGCGAGCACGAGCTGCAGCTTGCCGATGTCGATCGGCAGCGGATAGCTGCGCAGCAGGTGCGCCTCGCGGCGGGCCAGCGATTCGGAGAAGACGCCGACGAAATTGCTGGTCTCCAGGATCCGGGTCGCGACCAGGACGCTCGGCACCGAAGCGACCACGCGTCGCGCCCGGCCCAGCGCCTCGAGCGTCGTGTCCACGTCGCCGCGGAAGTCGCCGCCGAACGGCGACACGAAGATGTGCTCGAACGCGCAGAAGTCGTCGACGGTCATCTCCTGCTCGTCGAACGGATGGTCCTTCCGCATCACGCAGCGATAGTTCTCGACATTGAGGACCCGCGCGCGCAGGTCGTCGGGCAACAGGCCGGGCGTGCCGATGACCATGTCGAGCTGCCCGCTCGCCAGCAGCCGGTCGATCTCCGGCTTGGTCAGGCGCTGCACCGGCCGTCCCGCCACGCGCAGGTTGGGCGCCATGGCGTGCAGCCGTTGCAGCATCGGCGCGAGCAGGAACTGCGTCGCGTCCGTCGCCGCGAGGGAGATGGTCTCGGCCGATGTCGCCGGGTCGAAGCGCGCCGGCGAGACGACCGTGCGCAAGCCGTTCATCAATTCCGACAGGCGCTCCTCGATCTCGAGCGCCCGCGGCGTCGGCGTCATGCCGCGTGAACTGGGGATGAAGAGCGGGTCGTCGAACATGCGCCGCAAGCGGGCCAGCTGTGCCGACAGCGCCGGCTGCGTGGTGTGCAGGCGCACCGCCGCACGGGTCACGTTGCGCTCGGCGAGCAGGGCTTCGAGCGCTTGCAGCAGGTTCAGGTCGAGGCGCTTCGACATGATGTTTCGCGTATGCCTGAGATACCGGCAATCGCTTGGACATATGGATGAGCCGCCACGATACTGCATCCCGGGTCGCGCCACGCGGCCCGTTTCGAAAGACCGTCATGAACAAGTTCGCGTTGCATTCCCTTTGGTCGCTCGCCGCCGTCGCGGTGCTGGCCGTGGCGCTGGCGTGGTCCGCGCCCTTCGCTTCGTCTTCCCCGCCGCTCGCCGCGGCGACAGCGTCGTCGTTCGGCGACTGGATCGCCTCGACCTTCCCGGTCGGTCAGGCCGGCTTCGCGCTGCGGTCGCCGGGCGCCCGAGGCTGAGCCGTGTTCCTCGCGTTCAGCGGATCGCTCCGTGGCCGGGTGGGCGCTTTGGAGGACGGCCTCCGCCTGTTCGCCGGGGTCTGCGTGCTGGCGGCTTTCGTCGTCCTTGTCTGAGCCGACCGTCGTCTCGGCATGCCGCAGGCGGCATTCGCCGCCCAAGTGGACTGCACGAGCCGGGCCGCGTTGCCGGCTCGCGATCGGGACAGTCGTGGTTCCGGATCGGCCCGGCGATCACGTCGCCCCCTTCGCTGCACGGGGGAAGTCGGGCTCGAAGAAGACCCACCGGATCGCCGGCCAGCGGGTCTGGATGCTGTCCTCCACGACGTTGATCGCGTCGACCAGTGCCGCGGCATCGGGCTGGAAAGCCATCTCGGCCTGCACGGCTACGACGATCGCGTCGCCCCACTGCAGCGTAATGAGGTTGAGGACCGCGACGACCTCGGGACGCGCGACCAGGTGCGCTTGGATGTCGCGTCGCAGCGCCGGCTCGGCCGACTCGCCAACGATCATGCTCTTGACCTCGCGCATCACGAGGAACGCCACCGCCATCAACAGCAGGCCGACCCCGATGCTGCCGAGCGCGTCGTAGAGCGGATTGCCGGTCGCGTAGGACGCGAGGACCGCGACGAAGGCGAGCGCGAGGCCGGCCAGCGCGGCCAGGTCCTCGCCGGCCACGACCAGCAACTCGGACTGCCGCGTCTCGCGGAACCACTGCCAGAACGTGCGCCCGGCCTGCGTCTTGCGAATTTCCTTCATCGCGCCACGCAGCGACAGGCTTTCGAGAACGAGCGAGATTCCCAACACCACGAGCGCGACGAGCGGATCGTGCACCGCTTCGGCGTGACGCATCCGGCCGACGCCTTCGTAGACCGAAAACGCGCCACCGAGCAGGAACAGCATCAGCGCGACCATCATCGCGTAGAAGTACACGACGCGACCCGTACCGAGCGGATGCGTGTCGCTCGGTGCCTCGCGGGCCTGCCGCAGGCCGACCAGCAACAGCAGTTGATTGGCGCAATCGGCCAGCGAATGGATGGCCTCGGCCAGCATCGCCCCCGATCCGGTGTAGACGGCGGCGGCGAGCTTTGCCACGGCGATCCCGGCGTTGGCCCCGAGCGCCCACAGGATGGCGACGATCGAACCGCCGGACTCGCTCGACGAAGACATGGGCAGCTCGTGGGGGAAAGCGAACGACGTTCTACAGACCGCCTGCCGCTACGGCGCTACGGCGCTACGGCGATCCGGACTCGTCGGCCAGTGCGCGGCCATGACAGCCAGCGTCCGGCCGCCGGAATCAGCCCTGCGCCTCCTGCACGGCGTCCACCGTGGCCGCGTCTCCGGGCGCCGCCTCGCTGCCCGGCTCGCCGACCTTGACCGCCTTGCGCAGCGCCTTCTCCTGTTCCTTCTCCTGCTTCTTGCGTTGCTTGGCCAGGTCTTTCTGACGCTTCTCGTATTGATAGTTTGGCTTGGCCATAGGCTCCAGTGGCAGTCCGTTCGAGGAATCGACCCGCCACGACGACATGACGCGCGCGGGGCCTGCCGCCGTATTAGAACCTAGAACCCGGTTCGCCGCGAGGCCCCGGACGGACGACGCGGTTCGGACGAAATTCCGTTAGGGCACCGGCGGTCCACCCGCGACGCGAGCCTCCAGCGCGAGCAGGAAGCGCTTGCACGCCAGGCCGCCACCGTAGCCGGTCATCGATCCGTCCGCGCCGATCACGCGATGACACGGCACCACGATCGAGATCGGATTGCGGCCGTTGGCGAGGCCGACGGCGCGCACCGCCCGCGGATTGCCGATGCGCCGGGCCAGTTCGCCGTAGCTGATCGTCCGCGCGAAGTCGATCGCCGCGAGGCCGGCCCACACCTGGCGCTGGAAGTCGGTGCCGACCGCGTCGATCGGTATGTCGAAGGCGTGTCGGCGTCCGGCGAAGTAGTCGTCGAGCTGGCTGCAGGCGCGCTCGAGGATCGCGTTCTGCCGCGGACTGGCCGGGGACGGCGACTGCCAGTCCGGTCGCGGCCCCGGCGCCACGTGCTTCTGCCCGGGCAGGTAGACGGCGCGAAGGCCGCGTTCAGACGCCGCGATCCGCAACGGGCCGATCGGACTGTCGTGCGACAGATGGACGACGGAGTTCATGGTGCTCCTTGGGGTTTCGCTTCGTGGCGCCCCAACGCGTGCCACAGCGTGATCGCGGCATACGCTCGCCACGGCCGCCAGGCCTCGGCGCGCTGCTCCAGCGCGCGTTCGCTCGGCAGCGACGAGGCGCCTTCGAGCACCGCGAGCGCTTTTCGCAGGCCCAGATCCCCGGCAGGAAAGGCATCGGGATGGCGCAGTGCGCGCATCGCCACGTACTGGGCGGTCCACGGACCGATGCCCGGCAGCGCGTCGAGCCGCGCGACGGCGTCGTCGCCGGACGTGCCCGGCGGCATCGACAGGCCG